>DASYKL010000505.1:0-18955 GCA_035995405.1 Chloroflexota bacterium | reverse complement strand
ACACAGGGGCCCCGATCAGCGTGCCCGTTGGGCCGCCAACCCTCGGGCGTTTGTTCAACGTCCTGGGCGAACCGATCGATGGCAAAGGTGATGTCCAGGTCGGCGAACGCTATCCCATTCATCGCCCCGCACCAGCGCTGGTCGACCAGGCTGTCGTCCCAGAACAGTTCGAAACAGGCATCAAGGTCGTCGACCTGATCGCCCCGTTCCGTAAAGGCGGCAAGATCGGCATCTTCGGCGGCGCGGGCGTCGGCAAGACGGTCATCATCCAGGAGTTGATCAACAACGTCGCCAAGCAGCACGGCGGCTACTCGGTGTTCACGGGCGTAGGCGAGCGCTCACGCGAAGGCAACGACCTCTACCGTGAAATGGAAGAGTCGGGCGTGCTCGACAAAGTAGCGCTGGTGTTCGGTCAAATGAACGAGCCACCAGGCGTTCGCCAGCGGGTAGGCCTGACGGGCGTCACGATGGCCGAGTTCTTCCGCGACGAAGGTCGCGACGTCCTGCTGTTCATCGACAACATCTTTCGCTTCACCCAGGCTGGCTCGGAAGTGTCGGCACTGCTCGGCCGCCTGCCCAGCGCGGTGGGCTACCAGCCCACGCTGGCAAACGAGATGGGCCAGCTGCAGGAGCGGATTACGTCAACCAAACGCGGGTCGATTACGTCGCTGCAAGCCATCTACGTCCCTGCTGACGACTACACCGACCCCGCACCAGCCACAACGTTCGCCCACCTCGATGCGACGATCACGCTTGAGCGGGCGATCACCGAGCGCGGCATCTACCCCGCCGTCGATCCACTCGGCTCGGTAAGCACAATTCTGAGCGCGCGCGTCGTCGGCGAAGAGCACTACAACACGGCTCGTGAAGTGCAGCGGGTGCTGCAGAAGTACAAGGACCTGCAGGACATCATTGCCATTCTCGGTATCGACGAATTGAGCGATGAGGACAAGCTCACTGTCCAGCGGGCCCGGCGCATCGAGCGCTTCTTCAGCCAGCCGTTCAACGTCGCCGAAGCATTTACAGGTACGCCTGGCAAATACGTCTCGATTGCCGACACGGTGCGCAGCTTCAAGGAGCTGCTCGAAGGCAAGTGGGATCACCTGCCAGAGCAGGCCTTCATGTATGTCGGCACGATCGAGGAAGCGGCCCAGAAAGCAGAGACGTTGTAGGGGGGATTGGGGGTTGGGATCTGGGATCTGGGGACGCGTCAGTGAGTGATACGATTGGTTCAATCCACGTGGAAACGTCTGTCTCCGGCCCCAACTCCCAACTCCCATCTCCCAGCTCCCCACTGGAAACGTCTGTCTCCGACCCCAACTCCCAGCTGCCAGCTCCCAACTCCCAGCCCCCAGCTCCCAGCTCCCCCGAGACGGAGTCAGGGATGTACGTGTACTCGATCATCGAGTGCGCCGAGCCGCGTACGTTCGGCAGGATTGGCATCGGCGGCAAGGGTGACGATGTCTACACGGTGCATTACAAGGATCTCGCGGCCGTTCTCAGTCGCACGCCGCTCGTCCTCTACGACCCGACCCGCGAGAACGTCCTGGCTCACGAGCACGTCAATGAGGTCATCATCGAGGAGGGTTTTACGCCCGTCCCGATGAGCTTCGGAACGCTCTTCAAGACCGAAAAGGACATCGCCGAGTTTCTCGAAGACACATACGACGCGCTGCGCGATGTGCTGATCAAAATGAAGGACAAGCTGGAATTCGGCCTGCGTGTCAACTGGGCTCGCGAGGAAGTGCTGGCCGAGATCGAGCGCGACGATGAAGGCATCCGGCGGCTCAAAGAGGAGATCTCGAAGAGCCAGCAGGCATCGACATACTTTGCCCGGATGCAGCTTGGGCGCATGGTCGAGCAAGCTCTGGCCGACAAGTCTGACGCCTACGTACGTGATATTTACGAATACCTGCGCGAGGCGGCTATTGCGTCACGGTCCAACAAGCCGATCGGCGAAAAGATGATCATGAGTGCCGCGTTCCTGGTCCAACGCGACAAAGCTGCCATCTTCGATCAGAAAGTGGCCGAGATTGCACAACGGTACGAGGGCAAGCTGTCGTTCCGCTATACCGGCCCCTGGCCACCGTGGAACTTCGTCACCATCCGGCTGCAGCTCGAGCGCTCAGCCGTCGTCTGACGCGCCGTGCTCTTTAAACTGCTCGGCGCCCCGTTCAGCTTACCAGCGGCCGGCATGCGGTTTGTGTTCAAGACCCTGGCCGACCTGGCTGATCAGGAACTGAACGACGAGAGCGTCGTGCGTGAACAATTTCTGCTGCTTCAGGTCCAGCTCGAGGAAGGCGACGTCGACGACGAGGAGTATGCCGAACGCGAAGCGGTCCTGCTGGCGCGGCTGCGCGAGATCAAAGCCCGTCAGCGCGCCGAACTGGAGCAGGTATCGCCAGGCGAGCTGCCGGTGGAGGCGAACGTCGAAGCGCGCCGCAAATTCGTCGTTGAAACGCCGTTCGACGAGTAAGCCGCGCCGCCCCAGGCATGGAGTCTCCTTCGCCGGACTGGCTCGTCTACGTGTACGCCATCACCGAGGCGCCCGTCCCGTTGGGCAGCGGCGGGATTGACCTCGCGCCGATCCGCTGGATCAGCGAAGGCTCGCTGAGCGCAGCGGTATCGGATGTCCCGATGGACGAGTTCGACGAGGCGCCGTTGAACGAGCTGATCCGCGATATGGCCTGGCTGGGGCCGCGCGCTGTCGCCCATCAGGAGGTGAACCTTCGCCTGCACGAGTCGGCACAGGCGCTCATTCCGCTGGCGTTCGGTACGGTGTTCCGGCACGACGAGCGAGTCAGAGCGCTCTTGCGCAATGAAGCCTCAGCGCTTGCAGGGCGGCTTGAAACCGTCAGAGGCTCGGCCGAGTGGGTCGTGGCGCTGCACCTGCTTGCGGAGCCAGACGCGGCGGCTGTCGAGCGTCAAAGCCCAGCCCTGCACGCGCTGCGCGGCGAGATTGAGGCGGCGCCACCGGGCCGGGCGCATCTGTTGCGACGACGTCTGGCTGAGCTGGAGCGCGATGAAGGGCGACGCGTCCAGGCCGAGGCTGCCGGGCAGGTACTCGAGCGTTTGCGCGGGGTGACTCGGGCTGTGTTTGCCGAACCGCTGCCTCAGGACACCGTCGAGCGACCGCTGCTGCGAGCCAGCGTTCTCGTAGCCCGCGACAAAGAGGATGCCTTCCTGGATGAGACGGAGCGCCTGCGTGTCACGTGGCGCGAACCGACCTATCGGGTGCTGCTGACTGGTCCGTGGCCGCCATACCGCTTTGGCGGATTGAACGCCGATGGCTGAGGGATTTGTGAGTCTCAGCGCGCCGCGAGACGATGAGCTGTCTCTGCTCGAGCTCGCCGACCGGCTGCTGTATCGCGGCGTAGTGGTCTCGGGCGAAGCAACGATCTCGGTGGCCGGCGTTGACCTGATCTACCTCGGTCTCAACGTGGTGCTGACGGCAGTGTCCAATCTCAAAAAGCCGCCCGCCACGGGTCAACTCCCGGTCAACAGCGATGCGACTCCTCCTCCTGGCGATATCTTCGGCTAGCTGTCCACCGTTCGCAGCGGCGGACGGCGGGCCGCTCGTCCGCGTCAGCGAAGGCGCGCTCGCCGCCTGGGCCATGGCGCATGACCATAGCGATACCGCCATCGGGCGCGCTGAGCTGATCGCACATCACGCTCTCGTCTCGCGGCTGCACGATCACGCCGATGGCGTCTTGCCAGCCCGCTTTCCGACCTGGACGGACGAGGCGGCGCTACGCGTTGTGCTGCGCCAGCAGGCAACCGCCTATGGCGCGGGCCTGGAGCACGTTCGCGGCCGTGTCGAGCTGGCCGTCACAGCACTATGGACCGAGGCGCCAGAAGCCGCGCGTCGTCATGGCGACGACCAGCAAGCAAGGTTGTCACCCGGCACGCGCTATCTCCTCCAGCGGCAGGAGGCGTTCGTTGGCTCGGACCGCCGTCGCGCGACAGCGACGTCACTGGCCGACGAGCTCGAGCACGAGGTGGGCGAGGTGGTGGCGGACAGCCAGCGGCAGGTCTGTCCGTCGACAAACGTGGCACTGTCGATGGCGCTGTTGGTGGCGCGCGCAGCCGTGCCCGATGTGCAAGTCGGTCTCCTTCGCCACAGGGCTGGCGTCCGTATACTGGTCAATGGCCCGTGGCCGCCGTACACCTTCGCAGCGGTCGTGAGGGAGGCATGAGCGACGAACTCGACGCACTCAAAGTTGAGCTGCAGCAAGTACGCGGTGCCCTTCCTGATCGCATTGACGTCGACACGGAAGGCGTAGAGCAGGGCCTGGCGCAACTGGTGTTAACGCTCATCGAATTCTTGCGTCAGTTACTCGAACGCCAGGCAGTTCGCCGCATGGAAGGCGGCAGTCTCAGTGACGAGGAGGTAGAGCGCGTCGGACTGGCTTTGATGAAGCTCGAGGAAAAGGTGAACCAGCTCGCCGATCAGTTCGGCTTACGACCCAGCGATTTGAACATCAATCTTGGGCCCTTAGGAGACCTGCTTTGAAAGTTCCGCGTGTCGCGTTCCGAGTTCCGTGTGTGTCGGCGCTCGGCGTTCCGACGCCGTCACGGGAGGCATGGATTGTCTCGTTGAGGGATCCAAGTGAAAGCTGCAGCACGCAACGCGGAAGCCGGATCTCGCACGCGTGAGCTTCGAACCGCGCCGCCCAATCCAGGGCACCAATCTGGTCGACATCCTCGACCGCATTCTCGACAAAGGCCTGGTCGTCGCTGGCGACATCCGCATTTCGCTGGCCAACGTCGAGCTGCTAACCATCAAAATCCGTTTGCTGGTGTGTTCGATCGACAAGGCCGAGCAGATCGGCCTCAACTGGTGGCGGTACGACCGCTCCCTCGTCGCTGGCCAGGACCAGGACACTGATTCGACGATCGCCCGTCTCGAGCAGCGCATCACCGACCTTGAGCGTCAGCTGTCGAGCGTTCATCCAACGTCGCCATCCGTCACGCCACCCCCTTCATCATGACCATGAAAGAGGAAAAGGCACCGCATGCCTCCAGTTGAACGAGCCCCGGGCGGCACCAGCCTTATCGACGTCCTTGACCGGATTCTGGACAAGGGCATCGTCATCGACGCGTGGGTCCGCGTCTCATTGGTCGGAATCGACCTGATCACCGTCGAAGCCCGCGTCGTGGTCGCCTCGATCGACACCTATCTGCGTTACGCCGAAGCCATGGGCATCACCGCGCCGGTCGCGCGACCACCCGCTCTGGCAGCTTCCCCACGCGAAGAGGTCGTCGCCCCAGCCGATGTCCTCGTCAATCGGCCCGCCACCTGAGGTCTATGGCGGCCACCGAGTTCCGTAGCTCCGCGCCGCTGACGTCGCAAGCGGGCCAGGCTGCCCTGGCACCGAGTGCGCCGCAGTCGATTCAGAGCGCCGTCGTCCAGCTGGTCGACCCGCGCGAGATGCTTATGCCCATGCTCGAGGGCCTCTCCCGAGCATTGGGCTATCGCCGCGCAGTGGTCGCCCTGTACGACCCTGCTCGTGGTGCGCTACGCGGAACGATCGGCCTCAACGTCTCTGATGCCCTGGTCGCCTCCATCGAAATCCCGCTCGACCAGGCAGACAGCCCCATGGTCGTTGCCTTACGCGAAGGCGTGCCCTTACGCGTCGACGACACGCGTACGCAATCACGACTCGGCGGCGACGCCCTCGGTCTCTTGCTCGAAATGGACATATCGAGCTTCGTGGTCGTCCCGCTCCGCAGCAGCTCTGAACAATTCGGTCTCGCCACCTGGCAAGGCCGCGACGTACCCGCCGTCGGCGTTGCCATCCTCAGCAAAGACGATCTCATCACCGACGCCGACATCGAACGCCTGATGCCCTTCGCCACCCAGGCGGGCGAGGCCCTGGTCAGGGCGAGCGACGTCGAACGGCTCAAAGATTCCAGCGAGCAGCACGCCGTCGAAAAAGAGTGGCTGTACTGGATGGTCAACGGCTTCGCCGATCCGGTCGTGCTGACCGACGCCAACAACGACATCATCCTCGAGAACCTGCGCGCCGAAACCCTGTTCAAAGCCAATGCCGAGGACAGCGAAGGCAAACGGCGGGCGATCACGATGAACAACTTTCTGTTCACCGCCGCCCTGAGCACGATCAAGCTCGAACACAGCGCGGCTGGCCGCTTTACGCGCGACCTGACCCTGGTCGACCCGATCGAAGGCACCGAGCTGCTGTTCGAGATGCGCACCCTGCCGGCGACCAATTACTTCAATGGCGCGCGTGGCACCGTCGCCGTCCTGACGAACATCACCGACCTGCGCCACGCTACGGAGCAGGTCACCGAAAACGTCTATCGGCTGCAGACGGCTGAAGAGGAGATCAGGCTCGAGCGCGACCGGCTCAACCTGATCATGCGCAGCGTCCCCAACCCAATCATCTTGATGGACATCATCAACCAGCCAATCTTGATGAACCACGAAGCGCTACGGCTCTTTCAAGCCTCACCGCTAGATAGCCACCGCGGTCGGCGGGCGCAAGTCTGCATGAGCAACGAGGCCAAGTTCACCTCGTTCGTCTCGCAAGTGCGGCTCGATCCGGCCCAGGGTATGAGCGGCGAAATCGTGCTGACAGACCCCGATTCGCGCGAGCCGCTGGCGATGTCCGTAACGTCGACCGAGGTCCGTGACGAGCTCGGCGCCGTGGCAGCAACGGTCTCGGTCATGCAGGACGTCTCTCGTCTGCGTGAGCTCGAGCGGCGGCGCCTGGAGCAGATCCTGTTCGACTCCGAAAAGTTGGCCGCGACTGGCCGACTCGCGGCCTCGATTGCGCATGAAATCAATAACCCGCTCGAGGCCATCAAAAACGCCCTCTATCTGCTGACCAACAAGATTTCGGCCGACGATCCAAATGCCAAGTTCCTGCAGATCGCGACCAAAGAAACCGATCGCGTGTCGCGCATTTTGCGCCAGATGCTCGGTTTTTATCGCCCACCAAAGATGGAGCCGACCGACATCAATCGACTCATCGAGGACTCAGAAGCCCTGATCGAAAAGCACCTGCGCCAGAACCGTATCAAGATCGAAAACGACCTAGATCCGTCGCTGCCACTGATCATCGCCTCGGCCGATCAAATACGACAGGTGCTGCTCAACCTGATGCTCAACGCCCAACAAGCGATGTCCGAAGGCGGCACCTTGTTCGTCTCGACGCGTGTCTCGCACGGGGCAGACCCCGAATTCCTGATGTCCGACTCGGTCCATGTCCAGATTCGCGACACGGGCAACGGCATCCCCGAAGAACACCTGGCGCACATCTTCGAGCCGTTCTTCTCGACCAAGGACGAAAAAGGCACCGGCCTCGGGCTGTGGGTCTCGCAAGGCATCGTCCAGGCCCACGGCGGGTCAATCAAACTGCGCAGTCGCGAAGGTCGCGGGACAACATTCAGTGTCGCGCTGCCGATCGGAGGACCGGCGGAACATGCCGAGCGCTAACCTGCTCGTCGTCGACGACGAAGAGAGCGTCGCCGTGACCATGGGCGCCATCCTGGAAATGGATGGCTACACGGTGACCATCTGCACCAGCGGCGTAGAGGCGATGCGCCGGCTGCACGAGACGTCGTACGACCTGGTCCTGACTGATCTGCGCCTGGACGATACGGACGGCCTGAGCATCGTCAACGAGGTCTGCAACGTCCAGCCCGAGACGGTGTCGATCATCCTCACCGGCTACGCATCACTGGAATCGGCCATCAATGCGTTACGCGAAGGCGCCTACGATTATCTGATCAAGCCGTGCGACGTGGACGAGCTACGGGCAGTAGTCGCACGCGGCGTCGAGCGACGGCAGCTCGGCATGCAGCTCAAGTCCCGCCTGGCAGAGCTGGAAGCGGCAAATCAGACGATCCACGACATGAACCGCGACTTACAGCGGCGCGTCGACGATGCGACATCCGAGCTGCAGGAGCTGTATCGCAAAGCGCAGGCACACGTTGAACAACTGCAAGAGCTGGATCGGTTGAAGTCGCGCTTTCTGTCGATGGCGTCGCACGAGCTCAAGACGCCGCTGACGTCCATTTCAGGTTTGGCCCAGGTGCTGTTGCGGCGTATGCGGCGGCGGCTGGAGCAAGGCCGGCCGACTGACGAGGAGTGGGACCAGGAACAACAAGCCCACGTCGATCGGCTGGAGCTACTGAACTCGCAGACGTCACGCTTGGGTCGTCTGGTGGACGAGCTGCTCGACGTATCGAAGATCGAGTCCGGCAAACTGGCGTTCCGTCTAGCGCCGGTGGACATGGTCGAGCTGGTCAATGAGGTGGCCGCTCGTCTGCGGCTGGCGACGACGCAGCACACGATCGAGGTCGATATCGACAGTCCGTCGAACGAGCCGGTGCGGGCCGATCGTGACCATCTCGAGCAGGTGCTCGACAACCTGGTCAGCAATGCGATCAAGTTCTCGCCAGCGGGTGGCACGATTCGGGTCCGCGTGCGGCACGAACGAGCGGCGGTGGTGCTGAGCGTGCAGGACCCCGGTGTAGGGATCGCGCAGAATCAGCTGGATGCGGTGTTCGGGCTGTTCTATCAAGCCGAGGATCCCGTCTCACGCCGCACAGGCGGCATGGGCCTGGGCCTGTATATCAGCAAAGAAATCATCGGCCGCCACGGCGGCCGGATCTGGGCCGAGAGCGAACCAGGGCAGGGCAGTACGTTCAAGTTTTCGTTGCCCAAGACGGAGGCGCCCGCCAAGAACTCCAAGTAATCGGCGTCGGGGAAGCCTGCGGCCCAGTTGGCGCGACGGCGTCGAGGACCCTATCGCGGCAGGCTGAGGCGTCGCTCGCTGTCTGACGGCGGCGCGAAGCCCCCTGGCGGCGGGGGCCGTGGGCTCGCCGAGCCGTTTCAGGGTTGGATCTGGACTTCGCCTAGAACCAGGTGGTCGGCCTGGTTGTCGAACGACGAGCGCCTGTCACCCGCGTACATGCCGATCTCGAGCGTGTAATTACCAGCCGGCAGGTTGGCGGGGATGGCGATGCCGTAGTTGTCCTCCACCTGCTCGCCTTTGGACCAACCGGTCGTCGGCCGCAGATTGTCGGCTGGCTCGGCATCGCGTTGGGCCACCACGGCAGAGCCGCTATCCAGGAGGTGGGTGAAGACTTTCCAGTGGTCCAGCGTCGGCCCACCCGCCGCTCGCCAGACCAGCGTCAAAGCCAGGGTTTCCCCCGGCCGCAGCGTCCGCGACCCCAGACGGTACGCATCCAGGACAATGCCGTTATCCAGCGCCGCATCAACTTTGTGCGTCACCACCTCACGCGGTCCGAAGCCGACCAGTGCCAGCTGGACCGAGCCAAACCATTGGTGCGTCGCCTGGAAACCGCTTTCCGCCAGCCAGGCATTGATCACTCCGCGTGGGTCAGCTTCGGCCATGGCCCATGACACAAGCCACACCCGACCGTACTGCGCCCGCAACGCGTCGAGCCGGCGTCGTGTGTCCTCGGCATCGATCGGCCTGTCGACGGGCAGACCGATCGCGGGCAGCGAACCGTGGTAGTAGTAGCCGAAGATCTCACTCTGATTCGCCGCTGACAGGACGACCACGTCTGTTGGCTTCGCTTCCCGTTCGATGGCCGCGACGACAGCACGGTAGTCGTCACGGGCGAGTGTCGGCTCGAAATACTGCAGCTGCAAGGCGAGCACCGCTGGCAGCATGAGCAGCCCGACGCCGGCGGCAGCTGTCAACGGCCGGCGGCCCACGTGCAGGACCCCGAGGGCCACGAGCATCGCCAGCCCGGGCAGGCTGAGCACCAGGTAACGAATCTCGAACAGTCCCGAGCGCACACCGAGCGCCAACACCAGCACCAGCGGCGCCAGCCAGAGCAACAGCGCCAGAGTGGCCGCGAACCGATCGCGCGACAGCATGAAGCCCAGGCAAGCGAGCAGGACCAGCGCGCCGCCTGTCGCCAGGAACAGATCGCCATGCGCGATGCCACCGCCATAGGCCGTCGCGGTATCCGCGGCCAGGCCAAGTGGCGTCCGCGGACTCGTGTTCAGCGCATGCGTCTGCTGGGCGATAAATGCGGGCAGCCAGGGCGCGAAGCCGAGCGCCACGACGACATTGGCAACCAACCAACGGACCCAGGCAGGACGAGTCAGCGACCGAAAAAACAGCACCGCATGGGCGTTGAGCGCCAGGAGCACTGCCACGCCGAGATACTGCGAATACAGCGTCGCCAGGGCAGCCAGCGCATACAACCAGAAGCGTCGGGAGGCATAGCCGTAGGTCGCCAGCAGCGCCAGGGCCGTTACCTGGGCGTACATCCGCACCTCTTGCGAGTAATAGACCGCCAGCGGCGCCATTGCCAGCAGCAGTGCGGCCAGGGTCGCCGAGAGGCTCCCGAAGAGTCGACGAGCGAGCACAAAGACGACGATGACCGCGACCACGCCCCACACGGCTGAGAGCGAGCGCAAGGCGAGCTCCGAGGAGCCGAACGTCTCGCCCCACGCTTTGAGGGTCCAGTAGTACAGCGGCGGGTGTGTATCGAGGCCCGCGGCGCGCAAGATCTCTGGATAGGAGCGCGTCAGCTGATGGGCGCTGATGCCCTCGTCGTACCACAGGCTCTGTGCGTCGATGCGGAACCAGCGCAACACGGCAGCAAGTGCCCCCGCTCCTATGAGCGGCCACCAATGCACAGGCAGCAATGCTACCTGAGGTGTACTAACCGGCTGACGGAACTGCTTCGGGCTGACGCGCGACGAATGGTGGGACGGACGCGCTGCCGCGGCTCAAACCGAGGATCAAGCCTGACGCCAGGATGCACAGGGCGCCCGCGGTCATAAAGGCGACCAGGTAATCGCCGAACGAGGTGTGCAGGGCGCCAGCGGCGAAGGCAGCCAGCGACCCGCCGAACTGGTGGGCGGCGAAGATCCAGCCGAACACGGGTCCGACGCGCTCTTTGCCGAACCGATCGGCAACCAGCCGGACGGTGGGCGGCACTGTAGCGACCCAGTCCAGGCCGTAGAAGACGACAAACGCAGCGAGCGCTGGGACCCCGGCGTCGTACGCGGCGGGCAAGAACAACAGGGCGATCCCGCGCAGCGTGTAATACCAGACCAGCAGCTTGCGCGGATCCATGCGGTCGGATAACCAGCCGGACAGCGTCGTTCCGACCAGATCGAAGACACCCATCGCGGCCAGCATGCCAGCGGCGGTCACCTCCGGCATGCCGTGTTCGACGGAGGCGGGGATCAGGTGGACGGCAATCAGGCCGACGGTCGTTGCGCCGCAAATAGCGAAACTGCCGGCGAGTAGCCAGAAGTCTTTGACTTTTGAGCTCTGGACCAGGGTCGACACGGCAATGCCGAAGGGATTGCCACGTACCGGGCTCGCCGGCGGCGTCGCGACGGCACCACTCTCCGCGTCCGCGCCGTAGGGCTGCGCACCCACCTGGCGCGGGTCGTCGCGCATGAAGATGGCCACCAGGATGGCGACGGTGGCGGCTACACCGGCGACCAGCCAGACCGCTGGGCGCCAGCCGAAGGCGTCGACGATGGCGGCCTGTTGGGGCAGGAAGATGAGCTGGCCAGTCGCTGTGCTGGCGGCAAAAATGCCCGTGATCAGCCCACGGCGGTCGGCAAACCAGCGTGTGGCGACCGTGGCGCCAAGGACGAGGGCCATTGAGCCAGAGCCAAGGCCGACCAGTGCGCCCCACAGAGCGAGTAGCTGCCAGGAGGACTGCATAAACGTGCTCAAGGCGACGGCCGTGGTGAGCGTGGTCAACGCGAACAGCATGACGCGGCGGAGTCCGAAGCGGACCATCAAGGCGCCAGCAAACGGCCCGCACAGGCCGAACAAGAGGAGGTTGATGGACACCGACAATGACAGCGTGGCGCGATCCCAACCAAACTCGTGCTCGAGCGGCAAGATGAGGACAACGCCAGTCGCCCGAATTCCGGCCGAGGCCAGCAGGGCCAGGAAGGTAATGCCCGCGACGACCCAGGCGTAGTGAAGGCGAATCACGCCAACAACATCTAACGCCAACCAGGCGCCGCCGTATTCCCGCCGCGGACTGGTATCCTCATGACCGAAGAGTTGATGCCGCTGCGTGTCCAGATCGTCACTGCTGAACGAGAAGTCTTCGCCGAAGACGCTGTCGACATGGTTGTCGCCCCTGGCGCTGAGGGCGTTGTCGGCATTTTGCCGCGCCATGCTCCATTGCTGACGACCCTCCAACCTGGCATCGTCAGGATCAAGAAGGGTGGCTCAGAAGAAGCCATGGCGGTGGGTGGCGGCTTTTTGCAAGTCGCCCGTGACCAGGTGCTCATCCTCGCGGATACCGCCGAACGCGCCGACGAGATCGACGAAGCGCGGGCCGAAGAAGGCCGCCGCCGAGCCCGCGAAACGCTCGCCGAAACGGCCAGAAGCGGCGACAGAATCCAGGCCGAAACAGCCCGCTTTGCGCTACGGCGTGAGGAAGTCCGCATCCAGGTTGCGCGTCGTCGTCGCGGCCCTGGCCCGCATCGACCAACACCAGGAACATCGGAGCCTTAGGTTTCGGGTACACTCCCCGCCCTCTGGCGTAGTGTTCTCCAAGTACATCGGGATCGACCTGGGCACAGCCAACGTTTTGGTTTATGTCAAGGGTCAAGGGATCGTCCTCAATGAGCCGTCGGTCGTCGCGTATTCGGCCTCCGACAACCGCGTGGTCGCTGTTGGCTCCCACGCTCGACAGATGCTTGGCCGCACGCCAGGTCGCATTATCGTCAGTCGACCGATGCGCGACGGCGTCATCGCCGATTACCTGGTCACCGAAGCGATGCTGCGCTATTTCATCGGCAAAGTGGTCGGGAAGTACTCACTGTTCAGGCCCGTTGTCATGGTCTGCATCCCCGCTGGCGTCACCAACGTCGAGAGTCGCGCCGTCCTCGATGCGACCATCCAGGCAGGCGCCAAAGAAGCACACCTGATTCCCGAACCGCTGTCCGCTGCCATCGGCGCCAACGTGCCGATCTCACATGCCTCAGGCAACATGATCGTCGACATCGGCGGCGGCACCTCGGAAGCCGCGGTCATTTCGCTCAATGACATCGTGGTCAGCAAGTCGCTGCGCATCGGCGGCAACAAGATCGACGAGATGATCGCGACCTACGTCCGCCGCAAGTACAGCCTGCAGATCGGTGACCGCACAGCCGAAGACATCAAGTGCGCAATCGGGAGCGCGCTGCCCCTGGAACGCGAGCTGGAAGTCGAGATCCGCGGTCGCGACACGATCGACGGCTTACCCAAAACCCGCGTCATCAACTCGAACGAAGTCACCGAAGCCATCTCGGAAGCGCTGGCGCAGATCATCACCGCGGTCAAAGCCGTCCTGGAAGACACGCCACCCGAACTGGCCGCCGACGTCGCCGACAAGGGCATGATCTTGACTGGCGGCGGGGCGCTGCTGCGCAACCTGGATCGCCTGCTGGCCATCGAAACGGGTGTACCCGCGTACGTTGCCGACGATCCGTTGACCAGCGTGGCCATCGGTGCGGGGCGTGCGCTCGAGCATTTCGCCATCTTCCGTGACTCCTTGACGCCGGTCTGAGATCCTTCCGGCGTTCGGTTTGCCAGATGGCTGGGGTTGGTCTTCGTCTTCTCCTGGCGTTGGGCGCGCTCGCGCTCACCGTTATGCCGACCGCCGCCCACGCCCAGCCAACAGCGAGCCTGTCGGGCTTTCTGTTCGACTCAGCGCTCTACTCGCCGATTCTGGCGCGCCAGATGCCGTACCGGGTCTATCTGCCGCCTGATTACGCCCAGTCCGACACGCGCCACTATCCCGTCCTGTACATGCTGCACGGCGCCGGTGGTAACTACACCGAATGGAGCGACTCGTTCCTGCCCCAGCAGCTTGACGCGCTCATCCTGACGGGCGTGGTCGAGCCGATGATCGTGGTCATGCCTGACGGCGGCGGTCGCACCTACTTTGCGAACTGGGACAACGATGGTCCGCGGTACAGCGATTACCTGGCCCAGGATGTCGTGAGCGAGATCGACCAGCACTTTCGGACGCTGCCGTACCAGAGTGCGCGGGCCATTGGCGGGCTGTCGATGGGTGGCCTGGCGGCGCTGCAAGTCGCGATGCGCAACCCGCTGGTGTTCAGTGTCGTCGGGGCCCACAGTCCATCGATCCGGCTCGAGCCCGACGAGGAGTTGTGGTTCCTGACTGGCCAGAACTGGCTGCAACATGACCCTATCTGGTTGGCCGCCAACGCACCTGGTGTCGCCGGGCTGACCTACTGGCTGGATGTGGGCAACGAAGACTGGTGGCGGCCCAACATCGATCTGCTGGACAGAGTGCTGCTGAGTCTGGGCCTACAGGTGCAGTACAGCGTCTTCTCCGGCACGCATGAGGCCGAATACTGGATCGCCCACGTGCCGGACTATTTGCGCTTTTACAGCGACCACCTGCGCGGGGTTTAGCCGCGCCGCTTGTGGCCGCTGGTCAGGGCGACGGTGCCGAACGTCAGCTGACGGATCTCGACTCGCTCCAGGCCATGCCGCGACAGGACCTCGGCCAGTCGGGTTGGTTCGAGAAAGGCGAGCGTTGATGCTGGCAGGTAGGTGTAGGCGGTCGGATCGCCGGCGATCAGTTGGCCCAGCAGCGGCACCACAGAGCGGAAGTAGAGGCGGTAGGGCAGTCGCAAGACGCCGCGTGGACCGGGCGTCGTCTCGAGGACGACGAGTCGGCCGCCTGGCCGCAGGACGCGCACCTGCTCGGCGATAGCGGCCTCGACATCGGCCACATTGCGGACGACAAAGGCGCTGACCACGGCGTCGAAGGAGGCGTCGGCAAACGGTAGGCACAGTGCGTCCGACGCCGCGAGGGTCAAGCCGGGCGGTGCGGCCCGCAGCATCGGCTCGGCGAAATCGACGCCAACGACGCGTGCCGACGGTGAAGCATGCTCGATGGCCAGGGCGAGTTTGCCGGTGCCGGTGCCAACGTCCAATACGGAGTAGCGGGTACGCCGGACTGACTCCTCACGGGGCACGGTTGCCTCGGCGACCATCCGCCGCCAGTGCCGGTCCTGGCCGCCCGTCATCAGCGTGTTCATCAGGTCGTAGCGCCAGGCAATACGACCGAACATGTCGGCGACGTAGCGCGGCTTCTCGGAAACGGGCGGCAGAACCCCGGTCATCGTCGACGAGTATCGCCCAACCGCCGGCGGCCCAACGCGGAACGGGTGCGGCGGGCCTTCGGTATACTTGCAGCAAGTGCTCGGCACGTTCGGACCAATCGCGCTGTTCCTCGTCGTCGCGGTTATTTTTCCGGTTATTCCGCTTGTCTTGTCGCGATTTCTCGCGCCTAACAATCCGAACCCGGTCAAGCTCGAACCATACGAGAGCGGCATGGAGACCATCGGTCCCACGCACGTTCAGTTCCCTATACGCTACTACCTGTACGCGCTGATTTTCGTCATCTTTGACGTTGAAGTCATTTACCTGTTTCCGTGGGCGCTGGTGTACGACAAGTTGCCACTGATTGCCCCAGCGGAAATGGCACTCTTTCTCGTTCTTCTCCTCGTCGGTCTGGCGTATGCCTGGCGGAAACGAGCGTTCGAATGGCAATAACCAGCAACGGCAACACGCCCACGCACGGCGCCAATACTGCAGACGCGACCGCGTTGCGCTTTGCCGCGCCGCGGCCGGCCGACGAAGTCATCGAGCAGAGCCTGCGCGTCCCAGAGGACCTGCGCGGCCAGGTCATGGTCGTGCCGTTTCAGGGGCTCGTCGATTGGGCGCGCAAGAACTCGATGTGGCCGGTCACGTTCGGCCTGGCCTGCTGTGCCATCGAGTACATGGGCGTCCAGAACTCACGGTTCGACCTGTCGCGGTTTGGGATGGAGATCAATCGCGCCTCGCCACGCCAGGCCGACATCATGATCGTCTCGGGGACGGTGACGGTGAAGATGGCGCACGCCATGCGGCGCATCTACGACCAGATGGCCGACCCCAAGTACGTCATCTCGATGGGCGTGTGCGCGACGGCGGGCGGCCCGTATCAAGGGTCGTACTCGACGGTACCGGGCGTAGACAATTTCCTGCCGGTCGACGTGTATGTGGCTGGGTGTCCGCCGCGGCCCGATGCGTTGCTGTACGCAATCATCCAGCTGCAGAAGAAGATCACCGATCGCGAGATCGACGCGGGCCACAAGCGGTGGCGAGCGTGGCAGCGGACGTATCGCCAGCTCGGCGAAGCTCGTGCCTGATTACGATCCGCTGACGATCAGCGACGAAGCGCTCAAAGCACTGCCGCCCGCTGAACGGGGGGCGGTCTACAAAGCCCGCGCCGCGGCCAAAGCAGGTGGAGCAGCGCCAGCGCCAGGAGCGCCCGCCGCAAGAGGAGGTGCCGCGCCGGTTCCGCCGCCAGCGGCGCCCGCCGCTGCGACGCCGACCGCCGCGCCGGCCCCTGCCCCGGCTGCCCCAGCGGCAGTAGCAGCGCCCGCGAAGCCGGCTCCGCCGAAAGAGCCTGAGAAGCCCGCGCAGCCCCCTTTTGTCCAGACCGTTCTCGAGCTCATCCCAGGGTCAACGTGGCAATGGCGACATGGGTACGCGGAGATGAAAGTCCCGCGCGAGGCGCTGCTTGAGGCGGCCCAAACCCTCAGGGATCAAGGCTTCGATTACCTGTCCTTCATCACCGAAGTCGACTGGCGAGACCACTACGAGCTGATCTACCACCTCTACTCCTACAACTATCAAGCTCAGCCCCTGGGTGCCATTCTCCGCTGCGACCTGCCCCGCGACAACATGCCTGAAGTCGCATCGGTCACTGCGGTCTGGCCTGGCGCCGAGTTCATGGAACGCGAAGCCTTCGAAATGCTCGGCATTCGTTTCCTGGGTCACCCCGACCTCCGTCGCATCCTCTTGCCAGACGACTTCGTTGGCTTCCCCATGCGCCGCGATTTCGTGACCGATTTCGACTACATCACCGTCAAGCAACTCGTTCACGAGTCCGACTGAACACTTGAAGGCGACCTTGATCCATGGCTGACACGCTGGTCAACATCCCGGGCCTGACCCCACCACTGGGACCCGAGCTCGGGGACACCATCTTCGAAGCGCCAGGCGAAATCGGCATCCTCGACGAAGAAAATCTGATCACCCTCAACCTGGGTCCCCAACATCCCAGTACCCACGGTGTCTTCCGCATGATCATGCAGCTGCAGGGCGAGACGGTCATTTCGGCCGTGCCCGTCATGGGCTACTTGCATCGATCGAGCGAGAAGCTCGGCGAAGCACGGACCTACGTGCAGGGCACGGTGCTCACCGATCGGATGGACTACCTGTCGCCGATCACCACTAACTGGGCCTATGCCATGGCCATCGAGCGGCTAACCGGCCTGGTGGTGCCCGACCGCGCCGAGTTTTTACGCGTGATCACCGGCGAGCTGAGTCGGATCCAGAGCCATCTCGTCGCCGTCGGGACATTCGGTATGGACGTCGGAACGTACGGCACGCCATTGTTGTACGCGCTTCGCGAACGCGAAGCTGTTCTCGACCTGCTGGCGCTGCCGACAGGCGTGCGCATGAATCCGTCGTACATCCGTTATGGCGGCGTGGCTCGCGACGCACCACCCGAATTCTTCCCCCAGCTCGAGCGGTTCCTGCGCACGTTTCCATCAAAGATTGACGAGTATGAGTCGATCCTGACCGGCAACGAAGTCTTTCAAAACCGCACGATCGGGGTGGGCATGATCCCGCCTGAGGTGGCGAAGCTGTATAGCGTGACCGGACCGATCGCGCGGGCCAGTGGCATCGACTACGACGTGCGGCGGGCCGAGCCGTATTCGATCTATGACCGCTTCGAGTGGGATGTCCCCGTTCGCTACAACGGCGACTGCTTCGATCGCTACATGATCCGAATTTTGGAGATGCGGCAGAGCACGCGGATCTTGCAGCAGGCGCTTGACCTGATCACCGAGGGCGACATTCGGGCCAAAATGCCGAAAGTCTTGAAGCCACCGAAGGGTGAGGCCTACGCGCGCATCGAAGGACCAAAGGGCGAGATCGGCTTTTATCTGATCTCCGACGGGACCGCCAATCCGTACCGCTACAACTGCCGCCCGCCGAGCTTCGTCAACCTCACGTGTTTGAGCCAGATCGCCGTTGGCCACAAGCTGGCTGACGCGGTGGTGATTCTCGGCTCGTTCGACATCGTCATGGGCGAGGTCGACCGGTGAACCTCGGCGACTACTACAACACACACGACTTCTGGCTTGGCATCGGCAAGCCACTTCACGACTGGCTCGTCGGGCTCGGCGTGCCGGCGTGGGTTGTAGCACTGGTGTACGTGGGGATCGGTGCCGTCACCATTCTCGGGATGATCACCGTATTTGTGATCCTGGCCATCTGGGCCGAGCGACGCTTCATCGCCCGGCTGCAAGACCGTCTTGGCCCGAATCGGGTCGGTAAGTTTGGACTTTTGCAGTCCGTCGCCGACGCGCTGAAGCTGCTGGCGAAAGAGATCATCAAGCCCGCTCAGGCTGATTCGTTTCTGCACTTTCTAGCACCGATGCTCATTCTCGGCGCGTCGCTCATGGCCTGGGCCGTCATCCCCTGGGGCCCTGGCCTGCAGGTCACCGACTTAAACGTCGGGATTCTTTATCTGCTGGCCTTCGGCGCCATTCCGGCACTGGGCGTGACCATCGCTGGGTGGGGGTCCAACAACAAGTACTCGCTCTTTGGCGGCATGCGCGCCGTCGTCCAGTACGTCAGCTACGAGGTGCCAGCGGGCGTCGTCGTGGTCGTGCCGGTGCTGCTCGCCAGGACTATGAGCCTGCCAGGCATCGTCCAGGCGCAGAGTGGGCCCGTCTGGAACTGGTTCGTCTTCCAGCCCGTGTTTTTCGCTGGCCCGCTGCCTATCCCGATCCCGATCATTGGCCTGGTCGCGTTCATCTTCTACTTGATCGCTGGACTGGCTGAAACCAATCGCACGCCGTTTGACCATGTTGAGGCTGACA
>DASYKL010000504.1:0-3141 GCA_035995405.1 Chloroflexota bacterium | reverse complement strand
TACGGCGCCCTGACCAGCAACACCGGTCGGGGGCCGTGCTTACGGCGCCCTGACCAGCAACACCGGTCGGGGGGCCGTGCTTACGGCGCCCTGACCAGCAACACCGGTCGGGGAGCCGTACGCAGCACATGGGCAGCAGTGCTGCCTAGCATTTTCCCGAGCGCACCGTGGCGGCCGTGCGTCCCCATGACGATAAGGTCCAGGGCTTCGGTCGACGCGTAATCGCCGATAGTAGACGCTATTTCTCCCAACAGGGCGTCGGCGCCTACTTCGAGCCCCGACTCGGCGACCTGGCTGGCAACCTGGCGGACGTACGCCTCGGCGTGCTCGCGCCGCGTTTCGTCCCAGCGCGGGTCGATCAACGGGCCGGTGTTCAAACCTAGCGTGGGATCAAACAGCCACAGCGGTAGCGGCTCGACCACCCGTAGGAGAACCATCGCTGCCCCCGTGACGCGTGCCAGGCGAGTGGCATGTCCGAGGGCTACCAGGCTGCTCGCTGAGCCATCAAACGGCACCAGGATCGAATTGAGCCGCGAGAGTGTCTCGGCAGTTGGCGGCACTGCGAGCACGGGCACGCGGGCGTGAGCCAGAACGTGCTCGGCCGCACCATCCCGCGGCGTCATGCTCACGAGGTCAGCGTCATGCGTCCGCACGGCTTCAACGAGAGCCTGGGCCTCGCGTTCGGCTGACTCAGCCACATCAGCCACGTCGGGCGTGATGACTTCGGCGTGGACGAGGTCCGCCAGCACTCGTGCGGCGCGCGCGGCACGGTCAGCATCTAGCGTATCGCTGCGCGGCACCAGGATGCGCGCGTACATCGCTCCACGAGTGTCGCGCGGGCTGCGTTAGAGCGGCGCAAGGTTCAGATCAGAAGGCCTGACTCCTATGTCGCGCAGACACGCTTCTAACGGGGGCGCCCGCATAGTGCAGAGCAGGACAACCACTAGCAAGGGAGACACGTGATGGCTATCGATCTGTGGCGGACCCGCCCCTTCCTGTCCAGCTCCATGCGAGGCGCGGTCGATCGTCTGTTCGAGGAAGCGTTCGCGCCGTTTTACAGCGGTCGCGACAGTGGAACAAACGGCTCTGGCCAGACGGGTCTGCAATCACTACCGGTCACCATCTGGGAGACTGACGACGCGTTCCACGCCGCGCTGATGGCCCCTGGTCTGGATGAAAACAGCATCGCCGTGACGGTTCAGGAAGATACGCTCTCGATCGAAGGCGAACTGAAGTTCCAACCACCAGAGGGTGCTCGGCTGATCTGGCAAGAGTTCGGACCGATGCATTTCCGTCGCTCGCTGCGATTCGGCACATCCATCGACGCCAGCCGCGTCGAGGCGGTCTATCGCAACGGACTGTTGATGATCAACATGCCAAAGGCAGAGGAAGCGCGGCCGCGACAGGTACGTGTGCAGGTCGGCGACGGGAGCCGGTCCATGGACGGCGGCGGCTCAGAACAGGCGGCGATGACGGGCCAGAGTCAGATGACAGCGGACCAGCAGCAGGCGCAGCACGACCGCATGGAGCAACAGAACCAGCAATAATAGCTCCATGGAAAGCGCTCTATGACTGAGACGGTAAACGCGGACAGCATCACGGTCTACAGCACACCTACTTGACCATGGTGTCACCGAGCGATGGAGTTCCTTCGCACACAGGGTGTCCCGTATAAGGAAGTTGACGTCTCACGCGATCCGCGCGCGGCTCAAGAGATCGTGCGTCGCACCGGTCAGACGGGCGTGCCGGTGATCACCGACGCGCAAGAAGCGATCATCGGCTTCAACCTGCCGAAGCTGCAGCAAATGGCGGCACGGCACAAAGCCCCTGGCCTCGGCCTACGCGTCAAGGATGCTGAGGGTGGCCCAGGGGCTTATGTCGGCTCGCTGCGCCCGGGCTCACCGGGTGAACAAGCCGGCGTCAGGCCTGGGGACGTGGTGGAAGAGTTGTCCGGCGCGCCGGTCACGAACGCCGCGGATCTAGAACGAATCGCGAAGAGCCGCCGCCCAGGCCAACCAACAAGTGCGACGGTCCGCCGTAACGGCGAACGCAAGACGCTGATCATTCCAGGCGGATAAAAAGTCGTTGCCGGGCAAGCTAGAGCAGCTGCCTGCCTATGGCGGTCGACGTCGACGGTCGATGGTCGATGGGTCAGCAGGTTGATTGCTCTCGCCGTACGCCCCCGTGCAGCCGATCAGCGTGTGCACGAGCAAGCTCCAGCCAGCCGGATGCTCCGCGGACTGGTGCCTGCGTGCGACGAAGGCGGCCCGCGGTGCTCTCGCGGCATCAAGAAGCGAGTGTGCCTCAGGGGGCGATGGTGATGTGGTTTTCTACGCTTGTTACGCTTGGGGCGGACCACGCGACTCGTTCGGCTTCTTGTTTTTCGGCCCAGGCTCTGACGGTGCCTTTGAGGATCACTTTGGTCCCTTTAAGCTCGACCATGATCCGTTGCGCGTCGAGCTGGGCGCTGCGGACCAGCGCTTGTTCTATTTGCTTTTTGAGATCCTGGGGCGCGGGCCCTGACGCTGAGGTGACCGTGATCAAGTTCGTCACCCCCCGTACACCGACGAGACGGCTGATGGACCGCTCGGCGTCTTGCTTTTGATACTGGCGCTCTACCTCGCCGTTGAGCGTCACCCAGCCCTTCGAGACCGCCACCTTGAGGCGGTCCAGCGGCACGTTGGCGTCCCACTCCAATGCGTACAACGCCGCGGCGGCGATGTCCTCGTCGGTCCGCTCGGCATCAATCGGCAGGCGAACCTCGATCTCGTTCGCCACGCCCCGCACACCGCGTACGCGGAGCGCGGCTTCCTCAGCCGCCCATTTGGTAACAAACGAGTCGACCGTCCCGCCCAACGTCACGATCCCGGCTCGCACCGCGACCGCAATCTCGGTCGGCTGCACACGCGCATCCCACTTCAGCTCTTCGACGACATCATTGCGAATCTGCTCATCGGTGCGGGTTGTCTCTGTTGTCGCGGTAGTCACGGGAACCTACTCCTTTATGCTCTGCGTACTCTGTGAGAATTCACGACCAGCTGACGAACAGGCCGACCGCCGCCGCGCACATCAGCACGGCCGCCAATCCGACCAGGATGTTTAGCCCGCGGCCATTCACGTGCGAGCCCATGAGCGAGCGGT
>DASYKL010000503.1:0-8887 GCA_035995405.1 Chloroflexota bacterium | reverse complement strand
GACGCTGCTGCGTGTGCCGACGGTCGCGACGATTGACGTGGGTGCCGCCGCGCGCCGGGTGACCTTGCGCTCTCCTCTTCCGAACGAGATTGAGGAGTCGTTGCGACAGCATTTTCGACGTGCGCTTGCAGAACACGACTGCCGGACCGTCTATCTCGCCCCGGCCACAAGCGCTGACATCGTCTTTCTAGAGACGGTTGCTGAGAGAGGCGGCGAGACCCACATCATGCTCAGCGAGCCAAAAGACCGTTTCGTTGCTGCGTTGCTTGAAAGCAGCTCGAACGCCGGTTGGCGGGCCCGGTGCGAAGCGGCATTGGGGCAAGCCCAGCACGTGTTGGATTCTGGTGAGCAAAGAGCGGGGTCCGTCTCAGCGTATGCCCAACGGCTGATGCACGGCTTAGCTCGTCTACATGCGGCCCGGCTCGACAGCCGCGTAGTGTCGATAGGCTTGCGCGAGCCAGCCGTAGACCCCGACGCGGCGGGTCCCGCGGACCAACATACTGAGGACGACAGGATCGTCGCCATCCTGTTCGCAGACGTGCCGCGCTTCACGCGTTTGAGCGAGGAGCAGCTGCCGTCGTTCGTCGAGCATCTGCTGGGTAATGTGCGGCTGGTCGCGTCCACCTACTCAGAGGCGATCTTGAGCAGGAATACTTGGGGCGATGGGTTGTATTTCGTCTTTTCGGGCGTGAGCGACGCGGGCCGATTTGCACTCGATCTGTCAGATAGGCTGGCCCTGATTGACTGGCCCGGGCACGGGCTGCCGCTGGATTTGGGCTTGCGGATCGCGCTCCATGCTGGCCCGGCCTATCGTTTTGTTGATCCTGTCACCGGTGCAGTCACCTACACCGGGCCGCACGTCAGCCGCGCCGCCCGCCTCGAACCGATCACGCCTCCGCGGCATGTCTACACGAGTGAGGCGTTCGCCGCGCTCGCGGCGACCGATGCACCGGAGTTACGCTGCGATTATGTTGGACGGACCTCAATGGCGAAGGGCTATGGTGTGTTTCCAACGTATCACCTTCGACGCTCTGGGACCTGACGCGTGAACGTCAAATAGGCGTGTATAAGAGTTCATGAGACAAGACGGGGCTCCACGACCGCATCCACGCCGCGGAGTAGTCCCTTACGAAACCAGCACTCAGACTCCATGTTAGACGCACAATGGTGAGCCAAGGCCTATGGCGAACACCGACCCCGCCCACTGGTTCCTGGATGCTGCCGCTGTCCCGAGAACGCCCGCCTTCGTGCGCGGAAACGTGGTACGCCCGCTCATCGACGGCGCAGCCTACATGCAGGATCTCGGCGACAAGCTGGCTCGCAGCGCCATGGGAGACTACTTCCACTTTGCTGGCTGGCGGGTCTCGCCCTCGCAACGCCTCAGCCCGCTCGTCCCCGACTCGCCGACTTTCGACCAGCTAGTACGATCCCTGATCGCCGCTGATGTCCAGGTGCGCGTGGCACTCTGGTACGTTTTCGGCTCTTCTCTGCGTGGGTCCGGACTGCTGCCTAACGTGGTGACAGGAAATGCTGCACTTGTCGAAAGTGTTCTGGCGGCCGGCGGGCAAGCCATCCTTGACGCGCGTCTGGCACGCCCGTATCACTCGCATCACCAGAAGACTTGCGTCCTGAGCAGTGGCGGCGAGGACTACGCGTATGTGGGAGGCATAGACATCTGCGGCGACCGCTGGGATACGTCCGCGCACGAGAACGCGCCTGGCAGGTCGCAGGAGGGGTACGAGGGCTGGCACGACGTGCAGAGCGTGATCCACGGTCCGGCGGTTGCCCAGGTATGGCTCAACTTCGCGCAGCGGTGGAACGATT
Source organism: Chloroflexota bacterium (assembly GCA_035995405.1). Lineage (GTDB taxonomy): Bacteria > Chloroflexota > UBA6077 > UBA6077 > CF-72 > CF-72. The sequence continues at coordinate 7,063 of DASYKL010000503.1, read as the reverse complement.
CGCGCAGACCGCACACGGTCCGCTGGATGCCAGGAGGAACGGTCCCCCCGCCCATCACGGCCGCGCCTCCAGAACCGAAACTCGTCGGCACGCACAACGTGCAGGTGCTTCGAACGCTGGCGTGCGGAGTCTACCCGTTCGCGCGATACGGAGAACAGACGGTCCGGTTGGGGTATGAGCGCGCCATCCGACGGGCGAAGCACTATATCTATATCGAAGACCAGTATCTCTGGCCGTGCAGCGTGGCGAACGACTTACGTGATGCGGCCGCGCGGGGTGTGAAAATCATCCTGGTCACCAGTCGCGAGTACTCCGTGGGCGGTCCTTTGCGATCCACGCACATATCCATGCGCCACCGGCTGTTGGAGCACGTGCGCGGAAGCAACCCCAAAAATGTGCTGACATTCCATTTGCAGCGGCCCGACTACGGCGGGGATATCTATGTGCATTCGAAAGTGATCATCGTCGACGACTGCTACGCGGCAATCGGCTCGGCCAACCTGAACTTTCGCAGCCAGACATCCGACACTGAATTACAGGTCGCGGTTGTCGACGACGTCACGCTGGCCAGCACGATGAACGGCGAGCCTGTGCAGGTGTGCCGTTTCGCGGCCGAGTTACGCCAGGCACTCTGGACCGAGCATCTCGGGCTGATGGACGGTGGGACCGTCGCCGACCCAATCGTCGGCCTTGGCTGCTGGCCATCGGCGGAGCGTCCGGCTCAGCGCCATCACGCAGTGTGGCATGCGGTGGCAACACCCGGCGCACCGGTGGCCAGGTTGCTGGTCAACCTGATGAACCCCCGAACAGACTGCGCGGCGGAACCAGCACCGCTCGGGTAGCGGAACGTCGCTTCCAGAGACCACGGTAATACGCGCGTAGCAGCCGCGCCAGTCCAAGGCGCATGACTGGGGCTTCGTTGCTGCACTTGATCACGTAGGTGAAAGCCATCATGCCTAGCGCCACGAAGGCATACAGGGGATCGGGATGGGCCCAACCGATCCGGAAAGCGGCTGCGCTGACGACGAGGGCGACGGCAACGAGACGTGATGTCACTGTCCACTTACGAAAGCCCGCGCTTGCCTCGCGCATGGCCGGACTGGCTGACACCCCGTATTCACGCATGGTCTTCTGCGCGGCCTGGCACACCTGTAGACACGCCAGATTGTTGATGGCGCCGAGTCCGACACCGACGACGCTCCAGGCCGCCCAGAGGGTCTTGTCCGAGTAGAGAATGCCGAGGCAGCAGACAAAGAACACCCACGAAGACAGCGCCGCCGTGCGCGCCGCGAAGCCGGGCAAGGGCTGGCCGGCGACAATGCTGACGTAATATTTCGCGGCCACCAGAGCGAACGCGCTCGCCAGGAGCCAGCCCAGCCAACCTTCTGCTCGGTCGCGTTCGCCACCGACGATATCGCCGAGCCACCATGGCGAGAGCGTGTCGCGCGCGAGGGCTTGCGCAAAGGCGGACTCCAGCCCATCGGGAAGCGTGAGCAGGTGAGGCATCTTCGGGAATGGCAGCCAGGGGAACCCCACCACGAGGGCCGCGAGTACCACGGTGAAAGCTGCCCGAAAGGTGGACCTCGTAATGGCGAACGTGAGCCGCTGATGCCATGGCTGGTCGCGCTCGGCACGCCGCCCCAATTCGCACTCGAAGTCACGTGTGATTGCCTGGCCGACGGCTACCCATCGGTGGGCGTTGCTCTGGCCGGTCGTTTCGAGCCCACGAAAGCGCGGGTCCGGATCGAGTAGGTCATCCAGAAGTGGGCCGAAGCTGCTGAAGTGTTCGCCCACCAGATCCACCGCCGCCTGTGTATTCCAGTCATCGAAATCGGGCCACAGCAACGCTGCGAGCAGCAGGACGGCGAACGCGTACATATCAACGGCCACGGCGTCGACCGGCAATGCGCCGGCCAACAACTCAGGCGCGGTCTGCTGGCGCACGCGCCGAAACGCGCTTGCATCTCCAATGGCTTCGGTCCTCAAGTAGTTCGGACCGAAGTCGATAAACTGCGCTTGTTCATAGATCTTGCCGCCAGGACCAAGCTCACGGATCACCAGGACGTTGTCTAACGAGAGGTCGCCATGCGACAGACCCTGGACCTGCAGGAGGTCTAGTTTGGAGCAGATGCTGACAAAAATGTCCCTGAGCTTGGTCAAGCTCGCCGAGTCGAAGGTATGCGCGGAAGTATCGGCCGACGATCGAAGTTCGCGAACGTACGCTCCTAGCGTGTCGCCGTCCACGCGGTCCATGAGAATGTAGCGCTCCGTCGACTCGTGGACCGTCGGTAGGCCCTCGATGCCCTCGACCAGCTGCCTGTAGCTGAGTGTGGCCCGCTCGATGCTGGTGATGTCGAAGTACCTGGGCTGCACGAGCTTGAGCACCACACGCTTCCCCACCCGAATCTCGAGGATGTACGACGTGGTGCCAACAGCGAGCAGGCGAACCGGCGCTCCGACGTAATCCCGCTCCTTGGTCCTGGGCAGAAAACCGTAGAGCTGGTACAGGAAGTATCGAACTTCGGAATCTTCGAGTAAGCCGTTGGCGATCTTGAGGGCCGCTTCCGCCGACTCGCGCACGCCGAGGGCTTCTGCCTGCGGAGGCGTTAGCCACGTCGGCGGGCCGTAGGTGTCCGCCGCGAGCGTGAACAGGAAGAAGCCGATGGCGCCGCGTAGTGTGGCGTCTGAGTCGTGTGGATGTGCCGGGAGCTCGTCGAATTTCTGCCGGAACGTCGCTTCGTACGCGGCACGTTGCGGATCCCGCAAGACGTTCACAACCTTGTGAAACAGCTTGGGCGCCGCGTCGGCGTGAATCAGGAGATTGACGGCTTCGACCGAGGGCAGGACTCCGGGAAACCGGGGCGGCTCCTCGATCGAGTGCAGGAGAGATCCGGGGAAGCCCGGTGCAACGAGAGGCTTCGCCCGTGTTCGCTGCACGCCTTCCAACAGCTCTTGGCGGGCTGCCGACTCGTCGCGGTCAACCAGGTCCACGTACACGATCTGACCGAGCACGCCCTCGACATGGCACTCTCGCACCCGCACTGGCACCAGAGCTCGCTCCTGCCCCGTCGGATCACGGGCGAACGCGGTGACCCACTCCGCCTGGGTATACCGCGCATCGAGGTACGCCGGCGACAGGACCGCGATTGTCCGGTCGGCTTGTTTGGCTGCCCGGTCCATGTCCAGCACGAAGTTGCCGCCTGGTCGGAAATCCCAGGCTTGCAGGACCGTCGTGTAGCCAGCGTCTTCGAGCTGCCAGGCAATCCACTCCGCCCAGACCCGATCCGCACGGTTGTAGCTGACGAAGAAGTCCTTCCGCAGCTTGGGCTCGAACACCTCTATTTGCGTAGCCATTCCGTCCCTGTTGTCGACCGAGGCCAGTCTACGCCGGCAACAAGCGATCGCTCGCAATCTGTTCCCCTGCTTCTCCATGGCGCCGTCCCGTCCCGTCCGGTCCTGATCTCGGCTCGACCTCGGCCGGTCACTTTGGGGCGAATCTGTCACATCGCGCGCCAGCGCCAGGACGGAGGCTTTGCTGCTGACCCTTGCACTCGAGGAGAACCGCGGCGTCTGACGTGAACGATTACTGACCCAGGTCTGGTCTGAAAGCGAGCCCTCGCTCGCGGTCCAGTCCCTTCACAGTCGTCTCCACAGTTTGCAGCGCCTGCTCGGTGATGCCCTCGGCGGAGCCATGCCTGTTGTGCACACCGCCAAGACTTATCGGATCAACGCCCGAGCAGGCATAGCCGTCGATGTCACCGCGTTCGAAGCGTTCGCGCGACAAGGCGAGCGACACTGGCACGCGGGAGCATGGCCGAACGCCGGCAGCTGCTAGCGGGAGCCGATTACTTTATATCGTGGACGAGCCCCCGCGCCGTTCTCCGAGCTCGAAAACCCGCCTAGCCGACGAGATAAATGCAGTGGCGACATACCTGGTTGCATTGGCCATTCGCGCACAGCAACGCGGATGCGTGCCCTCACCCCGTCAACCTGGGCCTCCAGCTTCTTCTGCTCCGACGACTGGATTGTGCTCGACGGCCTGGATGCGGAAACCGTGGCGACCCTTGTGGCGAGCTCAAGCACAGTCGACGAGGACCCTTAGTACCCGAATACCAGTTGTCCGCCCAGGTCTGTCAAGGCTCTGACGGAGGCAGAGGAACCACGCGATTTTGGCCTGCGCAAATTAACAAAAGTTGTCTTCGGGGGATACATACCCTCGCCGAAGGTGCCCTCGCCGGCCAACCCGCCAGGGCAACCCTGAGATTGGGAGACCCCAAAAAGGAGCGGGGGACGGGATTCGAACCCGCGACCTCAACTTTGGGAAAGTTGCGCTCTGCCGACTGAGCTACCCCCGCGCGGGCGCGCGGCGCGTCGAGCAGTATACCGCCAGCACTTGAGGCTGAGCCCAACGGCTGGGTCTATTGGGCTTGTAGGCTGGCGCCTTATGACACGTGTCGTTGAGCTCAAGTCACCAGACCAGGTACCCGACGCGGCTCGGGCGGCCTATGACGAGATCGTCGCCAGTCGAGGATCGATTCGCGGACCGTTTGGGGTGTTGCTGCATTCGCCGGAATTGGCGCGACGGGCGGGCAGTCTGGGCGGCTTCTTGCGCTACGAATCGTCACTCGAGCCGAAAGTGCGCGAGACCGCCGTTATGGCTACCGCAGCCGTGCTCGAGTGCGATTACGAGTGGGCCGCCCACCTGCCGCAGGCCCTCGAGGTTGGGGTGCCGGCGGAAGTGATCGAGGCCATTCGGCTGCGACGGCCAGCCGATCTGGGCGACGACGAGCGGGATCTATACCTGTTGGCCGAAGCGGTGCTCGCCAAACATCGGGTGCCCGCGGAGCTGTTCGAGCGTTTGCACAAACGGCTCGGCCTGCAGGGGCTGGTCGAAGTTGTTGCCGCCGTGGGCTACTGGTCGTTCGTGGCCGCGACGCTCAACACCTTTGAAGTGCTGCCAGCAGCCGGCTAGATGTTGGCCAGTCGAGCGCGGGCAGCGTCGACGAAGATCTTGGCTCGCTGCGCTGCGTCGGGCGGCTGCTCGATCGAGAAACGATCCAACACGGCCGCCTCGGCACGAAAGTGGAGCAACGTGTCATCTGTTTCAGCCGCCTGTTCGAGCAGTGCGACAACGGTCTCGGCGCGCGGCGTCACCCCCCATTCGAGCAACAACGCTTTGAGCGCGGCGATAGCAGCGGGACAGGCGTGGGCAGGTTCTGCGTCAGCCGCGGCCAACAGGCGCTCGGCTTCGGTGAGGTAATCAAACGTATCGGTCATCGGACCACAGGGACCTCGGGTTGATGCGGCACCAGGCCGAGCACTTCGGACACCGTGCCGACCTGCCAGCCGCGCTGGGCGAATTCGTCGAGGATGACCGGCAGCGCATCGGCGCTCGCGTCGGCGCCCACATGCTCGACGACGATGTCGCCGGGCGCGGCGTAGCGCAGGATCTTGCCGGCAACAGCGGCAGCGGTCGCACGCGGAAGCCAATCGCCTGAATCGAGGCTCCAGTACACCGAGCGGAAGCCCGACGCCGCCGCGACGTCCAGAACCCGCCGATTGCGAGCGCCAAACGGTGGCCGGAAGTACGGCCGGGTGTGACTACCCGTGACATCCGAGACGACCTGATCAGTGTAGTCGAGCTCGTACACGATCTGGCTGTCGCTGAGATGCGTGAAATCGGGATGGCTGTACGAATGGTTGGCGAGCTCGTGGCCATCGAGCAGCATCTGCTGGGCCAGCAGCGGGTTGTGATCAACCCACTGGCCAGACAGAAAGAAGGTGACGTGAATCCCGCGCTCGCGGAAGATCTCGAGCAGGCGTGGGGCGGCGCCGCCGCCCTCGTTGCCGGCATCAAACGTCAGCGCCACGATATCCGTCGTCGGGTCGCCGTGCCCGATCTCAGCGTAGTCAGCACTCTGGGCGCCCGCGGCACTCGGGCCAGGGAAAAGCAAAGCAACGGCCAGGGCGCACGCGATCAGCGGTGCTGAGCGCGCGTCGGCCACTAGGTCGATTCCTCTGAGTCCTCCTCGGCCGCCAACACTTCGAGCGGGGTCTCCTCGACGCCCACTTCGAGGTCGGCTGGGACCGTCTCGGTCTCCTCTTCGTCGTCGTCGCCGAGCTCGTCGTCGTCTTCCTCTTCCTCTTCTACTTCGTAGCGCAGCATGCCCTCGCGGGTATAGGCCCGTACGCCGCCGCTCTCTGGCGCGGCCGAAGGACGGAAGGAGGGTCGGTTGCCCATCTGCGCCGACCGATTCGTCTCGCGAATGATGGCGTGAATAATCGGCTCGTTGACCGCCGTGACGAAGACGGCATAGCTGTTGCCCATGGCCATGAGACGGATCAGGTCCTGCTCGAGCTTCGGCTCGATGCGACCGATCTGCTGGCCGGACGCATCGGTCACCACCAGCTGATTGCCACGCCGTTCGAGCTGCAGCTGATCGCCGGCGCTTAGTTTGGTGGTTGCTTCGGCCTTGCGAATGTCCGTCAGCTGAGTGACGGTCGTCTTGCCGCTTTCTTCAATAAAGAGGCGCGGATCTACGGGCGATGGCGCAGGCGCCGCCGAGCCTTCCGCGGCCAGCTTGCTGAGCCGCTGCAAATTCTTGGCGGCAATTCCGTTGAGCGGATCGAGTTTGACTGCCTGGGCATAGGCATCGCGAGCGTCGGCATAGCGGCCGAGCTCGGTCAGCGCTTTGCCGAGTCGGTTGTACGCATCCACCTCAGTGGGAAAGAGATCAAGGATTTCCCGGTTAACCTGAGCGGCCTCATCCCAGCGATTCTTCATCGCCAGCGTAATCGCCTGTTCAGATTTGGTGCGCTTCTGGCGCAACCGGTCCTCTGTGGGAAACGCAGCCATACACCACCTAGCGCGGAAATGAGAAGAAAAAGACCACGCCGGCACACTGCATCGAACGGGCCATGGCCGTGGGACGGCTCAGTCTAACGGTCGATCTACGACGGTGCAACGTACGGGCGCTACTATGGAAAACGGTTTGATAAAACGTGCGCATCCACCGGAACCTTTGCGCACCCTGTATCGTCTCGTATCAATAGGCCCTCGTGC
>DASYKL010000502.1:0-1859 GCA_035995405.1 Chloroflexota bacterium | reverse complement strand
AGGGCGCTAATGACCTGCCGCGGCTTCTGCGTCGTAGCCGCGTTGTCGAGATAGATCAGCGGATGACCATTGACCTGGCGCTGGAGGATAGGAAAGTCGGCGCGGATGCGCTCCACGTCCAGCGCCTGGTCGAGCTTGAGCACGCCGAAATCATACCATTTTGGTCGGAATTAGCAACCTGCACGACGTACTGGCTCCGAAGTGCAAAGTGCGAAGTTCCCCCAGCACGTCGCTATGATCAACATCGTGGGGCCGTTGGGAATCCTGGGCGGAGGCCAGCTCGGGCGGATGACCCTCCAGGCGGCCAGCCAACTTGGCATTGATGTCATCATTGCCGAACGGACGCCAGACTCACCCGCGGCGCGGCTTACTTCCCAGAACATCGTCTTCGACCGCCGCTGGGACGACCCACAAGGCCTCGACCGGCTGGCCGAACGAGCCACAACAGTGACGCTGGAGAACGAGTTCGTCGACTGGCGCGTCCTGGCCGACCTTGAGTCGCGCGGTGTCCGTGTCCTCCCCTCACCCTCCTGCGTCGGCGTCGTCCAGGACAAATTACTGCAAAAGCAAGCCCTGGCCAGAGCCGAGTTGCCGGTGCCGTTGTTCCGCGAGATCCGCTCGCCGGGCGATCTCTCAATGGCGGCGGAGGAGCTTGGCTGGCCCCTCATGTTGAAGGCCCGCCGCGATGGCTATGACGGCCGCGGCAACGTGGTCGTTCGAGGCCCGACGCAGGCCGAAGCTGCCTGCCACCACCTCGGCTGGCCCGACCGAGCGCTGTTTGCCGAGTCGTTCGTGGACTTCGAGCGCGAGCTCGCGGCCATGGTCGTGCGCGGTCAGGATGGCCTGCTGGCCGAATACCCGCTGGTCGAGACGCGCCAGGATGCGGTACTGCATCTGTGCCGCGAGGTGCTTGCCCCAGCCGAAATTGCCGACGACGTGCGCGCCAGGGCAGCCGCTATCGCCCGCGCCGCCGTCGAAGCCGTCGATGGCGTCGGCGCCTTCGGGGTCGAAATGTTTCTGTTGCGGGATGGCGAAATCTGCATCAACGAGCTCGCCCCGCGGCCACACAACACGGCCCATTACACGATCGAAGCGTGTTGGAGCTCGCAGTTCGACAACCACGTTCGCGCCGTGCTCGGCCTGCCGCTTGGCGATCCGGGGCTGAAGTTACCTGCCGCGGCCATGGTTAATCTGCTGGGCACACGCTCAACGCCACTCGACAAGCGCGACATCGCCGCCGCGCTCGCCGTGCCGCGAGCATCCGTTCACCTCTATGGCAAAGTCGACAATCGGCCGGGCCGCAAAATGGGCCACGTGACAGCCACCGCCGCAACCGTCGACGAAGCCCTACGCCGCGCTCGCGCCGCCGCGGCGCTCGTCAAAGCATGACCGCCCCGACCCCACTGGTCGGCATCGCCATGGGCAGCGCCTCCGACCTGGCGACGCTCAAGCCAGCGGCCGAGATCCTGGAACGGTTTGGCGTGCCCCACGAGTTGCGCGTCCTGTCCGCACACCGCACCCCGGACGCGATGACTGCCTACGCCCGCTCGGCCGTCGAGCGCGGCTTGAAGGTGCTCATCGCTGGTGCGGGCGGCGCGGCGCATTTGCCCGGCATGCTGGCCGCCAGTACGGTGCTGCCCGTCATCGGCGTGCCGGTCTCGACCACTTCGCTGAATGGTCTCGATGCGCTGTTATCCATTGTCCAGATGCCGCGCGGCGTACCTGTCGCAACGGTGGCCATTGGTGGAGGCGTGACCGCCGGCTTGCTGGCCGTACAGATCCTCGCGATCGCCGACCCGACCTTGAGCGAACGACTGCGCGCCTACAAAGACGAACTGGCCGCTACCGCTCGCGAGCAG
>DASYKL010000501.1:0-9027 GCA_035995405.1 Chloroflexota bacterium | reverse complement strand
CGTCAACCACCCGTTGATAGACCTGCTCGATGTAATTGCCCTGCTGCTCCATGCGTTGGCGGAAGCTCGGCCAGGGAAACGGCCCCTCCATCCGCCAGCGGTACAGGTGGTACTGCTCGATCGGCACCAGGCTCGCTTCGTGGACCCAGTACTCGAAGAGCTGGCCGTCGCGTATGGCGTCGTCGAGCAACGTCCGCGGGTGCGGCCCGAGTCGAGCAAACAACGGCAGCTCCTGGCTGCGCACCAGCACGTTGACCGAGTCGATCTGGATCAGCCCGATCCGATCCAGCACTCGGCGGAGGTGGCGGCGGTCGATGCGCCCGGTCGGGCGCGGGGCGGCGAAGCCCTGGGCGGCGAGCGCGATCCGCCTGGCTTCGGCGTTGGAAAGGGTGAGTACCACGGGTTGGACGATCTTAGAAAGGTTGCCGCGAAACGCGCTTTGATTCGCTGGACCAGACGGCCGATCTCGGGTGACATATTCCCCACCTGGCCGTTTAGACTGCCCAGCGGTCGTGATCGCCCTTGATCCCAGCGCGCTGGCGCTGATCGCCCGCACCCCCGCGGTCCTGCGGGCTCTGCTCGCCGACTTACCAACGTCAATCATCGAGGCGCCAAACGATGAAGGCTGGTCGGTCAAGGACATCGTCGGCCACCTGGTCGACGTCGAGGACATCGGGTTCGTCGAGCGCATTAGCCGCATGCTCGCCGAGACGCGCCCGCTTATCGCATCTATCGATCCGCCAGCCAGACTCGACGCGGGCGGGTACCGCCGTCGTGGTCTGGCCGATCTACTCGACACGCTGGAGCGCGAGCGAGCGCTACATGCGCCGTGGCTGATGGGCCTGCAACCGGCGCAGCTGGCGCGAGTCGGTCAACACGACTCCGTCGGCGAAATCTCGGTGGGTCACGTGGTCCACCAGTGGGCCGCCCACGACCTAACTCACCTGCGACAGATCGCGTTGCAGCTGCAGAGCCACCTGGCGCCGCTGATGGGTCGTACCCGCGCCTTTTACGACGTCTAGGTGTGTTCTCTCCGAACGTTGTTGACACCAGTTCCCGCCGCGGCGCGGGCCTGTTCGACTGCTGTGGCGCCCGGCAACGCGCCCGGTTTGCGGATCAGTGCCTCGAGGTAGTGGTCGAATTCGAGGTGGGTCCGGGCATGCTGCGGCTCCCTCAGACAGGCAGCACACACCGCCTCATTCTCCGACGATCGTGGTCGCTTAGCGCCTCGTCTGGTACCTGGTCAGAACCACCCCGCTGGGAAACGTCCGCGTCTCCACCAGGTTCAGGTTCACCCAGCTCTCGAGCGCGGTGAAGAACGGCGTGCCGCCGCCCACCAGGACCGGATGGGTAACGACGCCCCAGCATCGTCCCCGTCGTGGAGGTCCAACCCAGCCACTGGCGGTGCGTGCTGGCGCTTGCGAATTGTATGGGGCACATTCCACAATCCCAGCGCTGTCCAGGCCATCTGGATCGTGCGGGGGAGCAAGACGGGCATGTTGACAGTAGACGCGCAGGTCCACGCCTATGAACGCAACCATCCGGGCCGTCCCTGGCTCGGCGTCCTGCAGGGGCCGCCGGAGGTCACCGGCGATCAGATGGTCGCGGCTATGGATGCAGTCGGCGTTGACGGCGCCGTCCTGGTCTCGCCGTTTTCGCTGTATCGCTACGACGCCAGCTACGCGCAAGCGGTACATGCCAGGCACCCCGACCGCTTCGCGCTGATCAAGCCGGTCGATCCCACAGACCCTGCTGTGGTCGAAACGATCGCCGACTGGGCGGCAACCGCGGGTACGGTCGGCATTCGCATCATGCTCAACCGCGACCTCCCTGCCGACCCCGCCGCTCCTAGCATCAACCGCGTCCTGGCGACAGCCGCGCGCCACTCGCTGCCCGTAAATCTGCTCGCCTGGGGCCGGCTGGATCAGGCGCGCGAGCTGGCGGCGCGCAATCCCGACACGCAGCTCGTAATCGACCACCTCGGCCTGCAGCAACCGTTCGAGCCGCCGCCCCCTGCGCAGCCCTTCGCCGACCTGCCAAATGTCCTGGCACTGGCGGCCCTACCCAACGTCGCGATCAAGATCACTGGCGCCTGCACCCTGTCCCACGAACCGTTTCCGTACCCCGACATCTGGGATCCCGTAGGGCGCATTTTCGACGCCTTCGGGCTGGATCGCTGCATGTGGGGCACCGACTGGACGCGCGCGGTCGCGTTACTGACGTATGAGCAGGGCGTCCAGGCGTTCCGGGTCACCGATCGTCTCTCGGAAGGCGAACGCGCTCGCCTGATGGGCGGCACCCTGGCGCGCGTCCACAACTGGACGCCCGTGAGGCCCTCCTTAAACCGAGACGCGCGGACCTAGAAAGGTAGTCGAAAGGTCTCCGCACCGTAACAGCCGCATGGCACCGACCCCCTGACGCACACCGGGACGGCGCCCAAGTTCACCGCCCACACACCGCGCGCCAGTGGGAAGACTGACGACGAAGGTCGAGTGGCCAGACGTTCGTCCCCTCTGCCATCGACGAAGAGCGCACCGCCGCGGCGCGGACTTTCCTCAACACGTACAACCACGCGCGGTCCCACAGCGCGCTGGGGTACAAGCCTCCGGCCAGTCCGGTGCCGATCAAGACGTAGCGCCTTAGCACCGCAGTCGCGAACCTTCGCGACGCCCCGGATAGAGGGACTCGGCTACGAGCCACGTTGTTCGATCGGCTGTAAACAACCGCGTGAGATGGACTATCTAGGCACGCTCAAACGGCACCTGCCGTGACAGTCGAATGTCAAGTTTATGACGCTTCGGCCGATGATCCACGACGGGAGAACTTGTTCTGTGAAGTATGTCGGCCGGAAGGTCGTGAGTCGAGTCGTCCGCGTCGGAGACCACTCACTGGTGAGTCGGATTGTCGGTCTCTGTCTGGGGATCTCGTTGCTTTTTGCCGTTGGCGTCACAGCGATTGGCTACACCACTGCTTCGCGCGGCTTGAGCGAACAGGGGCGCGCTCGGCTCGCGTCGGACGCCTACGTGCTTGCCAGCTCGCTCGACCAGTGGAACGTCGAGCGACTTCAGGCTGCGCACGCACTGGCCGAGCTCAAGGCTCTGGGCCGGGCGTTAGATCAGGGTGCCGCGGCGTCTGACGCTGACATCGCCACGGTCAACGATGCGCTGGTCAGCGTGCAGCACGGCATCTCTGATTTGCAGGCCATCACCGTCCTCGATGCCAACGGTCTGGCCGTGTATGCCACGAGCCCGGTGAGCCTCGGCGCGAATCTCAAGAACCGCGACTATTTCCAGGCCGCCATGCAGGGCCGCGATTTCATCTCCGGTGTCTCGATTTCGTTGACCGATGGCGCTCGATCGATCTTCCGCGCCACTCCCGTCAAGAGCGAGGATGGCCGCATCGTCGGCGTCGTCCAGCTACGAAGCAATCCCGCCAGTATCCAGGCCATGCTGGACGCCGAACGGGCGCGCATCGGCCAGGACCAGAAGGGCGTGCTGCTCGACGAAAGCGGCCTGGTGGTCGCCAGTAGCGTCGATCCCAACTGGCTGCTGCGACCCGTGACGACGCTCGCGCCTGACCTGCTCGCGGCGATGACGCGTGATAAGCGCTGGGGCAATGCGTCGACACCCGACGCCGTGGATGAGCCAGACTTGCAGAAAGCGGTCGGCATCACGAACCAGGTGAGCTTTAGCTGGCACTCGCACGGCGTCGACTACCACGCCGTCGCACTGCCGCTATCCGCCACACACTGGTCGTATGTCGTGGCGCTGCCCGCGGCGACCTTTGACGCTGCCGCCGTCGACCTGTTGCGGACGTCGGCGCTGGCGGTTGCAGTGGGCTTGTTGCTGGCGACGTTAGCGACCGTCTGGCTGACTCGACCGGTGGCACATGCGCTCCGTCGTTTGACGCGTACCGCTACTGCGCTCGCCGAAGGCGACGCCGAACACACCATCGTCGTCAGCTCACATGATGAAGTCGGTCAGGTCGGCGCGGCATTCCAGCGCATCCAGGCCTACCAACGGACTCTGGCCGTGGTTGCCGCCAACATGGCCGAAGGCGATCTGTCTACGGCGATCGAGCCAGCATCCGAGCACGACGCGTTGGGCATCGCCTTCGAGCAGATGCAAGCTCGCCTGGGCCACCTGGTCAGGGAAGTCCAGCTGGCGTCGGACGGGGTCGCCATTTCGGCCGACCGTGTCGGGGCGGTTGCGTCACAGACGAGCGGCGCGGCGCAGCAGGTCAGCAGCGCTGTCCAGAGTATGGCTATCGGCGCCCAAGACAGCAGTACCGCCGCGCTGCGTGGCACCGAGGCCATCGCCGAACTGGCCGAAACGGCTCAGGTTGTCGCCGAGGGCGCCGCGGAACAAGCCGCTCAGGTCGATGGCGCCCATGCCACGGTGCGCGCTATTGCGATTTGGGTTGCTGACGTGGCGACGACGGCTAGCTCGATTGCCAATAGCACCGATGTGGCGCTCGAAGCGGCCAAACACGGCGCGATCGCGGTCGGCGCGACGAACGACGCGATGACCGACATTCGCGCGGTCGTAAGCGATGCCGCGACGGCGATCACCAACCTCGGCGCGCTTGGGGAACGGATTGGCGCGGTGGTCGAAACGATCGACGACGTGGCCTCACAGACGAACCTGCTGGCGCTCAACGCGGCCATCGAAGCAGCGCGGGCTGGTGAGCACGGTCGCGGTTTCGCCGTTGTTGCTGACGAAGTCCGCAAGCTGGCCGAGCGCGCGTCCCGCGAAACCAAACAGATCTCGGATCTGATACAGGCGGTCCAGGACAGCACGCGTGACGCGGTCAGCGCGATGCAGGCCGGGGCGGCCAAAGTCGAAGCGGGATCGACCAGAGTCGAGGAGGCCAGACTCGCGTTGCGGGGCATCGTCGAGGCCGTCGAGAGCACCGCCGCGCAGGTCACGACCATTGCGTCTGCTGCCGACGAGCTGGCCGGTGGCGCGCGCCACATGACCGCGGCGATGGGGGCCATCGAAGCCACGGCCACAACGAGCTCGGCGGCGACCCGCGACATGGCCATCCGCGCCGCTCAGGCGGCCAGTGCGATCGAGGACATCGCCAGCGGCTCGGCCGAACAAAGCGCCGTCTCGGAAGAGGTTTCGGCTTCAACTCAAGAAATGTCGGCGCAGGCCGAGGAGTTCAATGCTCAGGCGGGCAGACTAGCCGTCACGGCTGATGGTTTGCGGTTGCTGGTGGCGCGTTTCAGCCTGCCAGACGAGCCCGTGGACGACGAAAACTGGGAATTGCCACGGGCGGCCTGACGTTGGCAAGTTCGAAGGAGCGCGTTTGATAGAATCTGGCGCGCTGCCCAAGTAGCTCAGTGGTAGAGCACACCCTTGGTAAGGGTGAGGTCGTGAGTTCGATCCTCACCTTGGGCTCTCACCTCGAGTCTCTTCCCCCACGAATAGGAATTTTCACCCATGGCCAAGAAAGCAGATCGCGTCCTCATCACGTTGGCATGTGCCGACTGTAAAGAGCGGAACTATCACTCGGAAAAGAACAAGCGGAATGACCCCGACCGGCTGGCGCTAGAGAAGTTTTGCCCACGCTGTCGGAAGCATACGGAGCACCGCGAGACGAAGTAGACTTTGCGTCGTACGCGCATATTGAGGGGCGTAGCTCAGTTGGTAGAGCGCCGATCTCCAAAATCGGAAGTCGCGGGTTCGAGTCCTGCCGCCCCTGCTCTAGCGGTTCGATAAATCCCTCCGCCGACCGACCCCAGGTGCTAACTTTAGAACACTCGTTCTAGAAAAAGCAAGGGGGAATTTGTCATGACGGCCGGTGTGACCTTCGCGGGGTTCTCGCCTGCATTGCTCGACTTTCTGCGCGGGCTGGCTGACCACAATTCGCGCGAGTGGTTCGCGGCACATGCCGACGAATATCAAACAAGACGCAGCTCGATCTGTGGTTCTGGCAGGGGCAGGGCCCCAGCCGCGAGCGGCCAGGCTACTTCATGCGGCTGACCGCCGACGAGCTGCTGCTCGGCGCGGGCATGCGTGCGCGCGCGAGGTGGCTGCGCTACAGCGCGCTCTATGCCGAGGTGCGCCTGCCTGTACCCGAGATGCTGTTCGCGAGCGGCGCGCCTGACTTCTGCTTCGAGCAGTTTCAGAGCGTTGCCCCAGTACAACAATGGCTCGTCGACGTGCTACCCGAGTAGGCGGGGCGCCGGCCGGCCTCGCGGCCGTCGCTCGCATTGTCGCCGCGATCCTGGCCTACCAGGTGCTACTGATCGCCACGTCCATCGGGCTGTACTTCGTCGGGTTGGCCCTGATTCCGTCGGACGGTCAGGCCACGTTCGGCCTGATCGCCCTGGGCCTGGCCGAAGGCGCGGCGATTCTGGCGGTGGTTGCCGTGTGGCGCACGCTCGACGGGCGGCCTATTGCCGAGCTCGGTCTACGGCACGAACGAGCGGCGCAGTACTGGCTCCGCGGCGCGGGTGTCGCCGCGCTGATGATGGGCTTCGTCGTGCTGGCCTGGTACACGCTGCTCGACGGCGCCACGTGGGACGTCAACCCTGATCCAGTGAAGGCGACGATCGTCCTGGTGGGCGGCCTGCTCGGCTTTCTCATCCAGGGGCCGGCTGAAGAAATCCTGTTTCGAGGACACCTGTTCGAGAACGTGCGCGATCAGTGGGGTCTGCATTGGGCTGTTTGCGTCTCGAGCGTGGCCTTCGGTCTGTTCCACGCCCCCAACCCTGGCTTCGGCGTGCTGCCGTTCATCAACCTGGTGCTGTTCGGCGTCGCGACGGCGCTGTACAAAACGTTCGTGGATGACGGCCAGTTGTGGGGCGTGTTCGGCATCCACACGATGTGGAACTGGCTGCAGCAGGTTGTCTTCGGCTTACCGAACAGCGGCATCGTGACTGCGCGCGACAACGCCCTGTTCACCGTGACTCCGAATACCAGTCTGCCAGAGGCGATCTGGGGTGGCGGCTTCGGGCCCGAGGGCACGCTGGCAACGACGCTCGTGCTCCTGGCGCTGATAGGCGTTTGCCTCAGGAGGTCGCGGCGACCTCGCTGCTGGCAGGGTTGAACTCTTCGCTGCGTAGCCGTGGGGCGATCCGTCGGGCGAACAGCAGGCCATCGATGGCGCGCTGATCGGATGACAGCATCTCGTGCGGCGCGCAGGTCGACAGACGAACGCCCTCGGCAGTTACCACACACGAGCAGTTGCGGCTGAGTGCCTGCAAAAGCTCGAGTGCTTCGGTCTGAGAGCCGTGCCACAGCACACTGGTTGCCATCAAAAACACCTCTGTTCCTGCCGCCCCCTGGGGTCTGTCCCAGGCCGGCTTCTGAGCTATTTAAAGCAACCTCTGTGCCACCAGCGTGCGACCGTCGGTGCTCAGGAAACATGAACGGCGCTTCTCGACGTGTGTGATATAGTGACGTGCTGTCGCCCAACGGCGGCAGTCGTTGGAGTGTGGCTCGAAACACAGCCGAGCGACGCAAACCTCCAACTGTCGCAACCGCCCTGTCGCCAGGGTGGCCATAGACGCAAATCGAACACCATTTTCTAGGGTTGGCTGAACACCCGAAAACTGCGAGGAGCCGCGTTGTGGTTGCTCGTGGGGCCGCCTTGGGGTGGTGTTTTCTATTGCCCTCTGCGGGCCCGCGGCCCTCAATATCACACGCCCGCGTGTCGGGAGGTCTATGCGTTGCACACACCGTCGCTCCAAATTCCGAATGCCATCTGGGCCTCTGCCGGCTCGGCAGAAGGCGATACTGAACTAAACGCGTTTGATAACGCCTTACTCGCGGCCAGGGTTGGCAACCTCAACCTGATCCGCGTCAGCAGCGTTCTCCCGCAGGACGCCATATTCCTGCAGGAGCCACCCGAGATCACCCCTGGCTCGCTGGTCCCAACCGTGTATTCCGTTCAGGTCTCAGCTCGTCCAGGCGAAACCGTGGCCGCGGCAGTCGGTATCGGCGTCGGTGAAGGGTCCCACGGGATGATTTACGAGTCGCACGGCACCTCGCAAAACGAGGTCGAGGCGAACGTACGCCAGATGATCAACGAAGGGTTCGCTCGACGTGGGCTGAACCTCAAGGAAGTCGTCGTTCGCTCGATCGAGCACAAGGTCGAACGGATTGGCTGCGCTGTCGCGGCCGTAGTCCTGTGGTGGAGGTGAACCTGTGAAAGCCATTGGTCGCCACATCATCCTCGAGATGTGGGGCTGTCAAAATCTGGACTCGGTCGAAGTCGCCGAGCAAGCGCTGCGCGAGATGGTCGCCGCGCTCGACGTCAACCTGCTTGACCTGAGGGTCTATCCATTCAGCCCCGTCGGCATTACGGGCATGGCCATCGTTTCCGAAAGCCACCTGGTTATCCACACCTGGCCGGAATACGGCTACGCTGCCGTCGACGTCTTCACCTGTGGCGCACCGCGCGATCCACAGGAAGCCGTCACCGTGCTGCGCCGCCATTTCCAACCCGAGCGCATCGGTGTCATGGAGATCAATCGCGGGCAGCTCGATCTGCCCGAGCGTGACGTCACGCCGCCCGAACCGGTGCGCCCTGGCGCAGTCGGCTCGAAGCGGGCGCGGACGCCCGCCTATTCGGCGTAGCTATGCCTGCGCCGGTGGACGAGTGGTTCGCCGAGCCAGCCTACGCAGGAGTCCAGCAGCGTTACCGCGTGCTGTCGCGCCTGCATGCGGAGCAAACGCCGTGGCAATCTCTCGAGGTCCTTGACCTCGAAGGGCCCGGCCGAACGCTCATCCTGGCCGGCACGATGCAAACGAGCCTCAATGATGAGTACACCTACCACGAGCCGCTGGTGCATGTGCCCATGTTTGCTCACCCCAACCCGCACCGCGTGCTTATCATCGGCGGCGGTGACGGTGGAGCGCTGCGCCACGTCCTGCTCCATTCCAGCGTCGATCGGGCGCTCGAAGTAGAAATCGATGAAGCCGTCGTGGTCGCGTCGCTGAAATTTCTGCCCGAAATCAGCCGCGGTGCCTATACCGACAGCCGCGCCGAGCTCAAGATCGACGATGGTGCCCGCTT
>DASYKL010000500.1:0-1713 GCA_035995405.1 Chloroflexota bacterium | reverse complement strand
GGTCACGCCGCTGCACCATGCCGTCACAGGCGGTCAAGTCGACGCGGCACGCCGCCTGGTTTCCGTCACCACGTCGGTGCGCAACAGTGGCCGGGCGCTACGGTCCGCAGTGGCGCGCCAAGACGTGGCGATGGTTCAGCTTTTGCTGGAACACGGAGCCGACGCTACATCGATCGGTGCTGGCCGCTGGGTGGTCCACCCGGAGCTGGCGCCGCTGCTCGCGGCGGCCGGCGCAACCGTCGGCCGTTCGGGCGAATGGATCGGCCTGGCGTGCACGGGTAATCAAGGTCGCAAGGACGACCCGGAGTACGTCGCCGCGTTACTGCGTCACGGCGCGCGGGTGGATGACCGGCGCCTCGTCGGCCAGGACAATGATGGCGGCCGCGCGACTGCGCTCCACTACGCGGTGAAAGCCGGCTTTCTGAAAACGATCGCGGTCTTGCTGGACCACGGCGCCGACCCCGGCGCAAGAGACGACAATGGCTGCACTCCACGTCATTGGCTCGAACGCGCCGCAAAGACGGTCGATCGCGAGCAGGTCGGCCAGTTGCTGCTACGGCCACGAACGCGTTCGTGAGACGGAGCCAAACTGGCCCATCCAACCATATGTACCGACTTCGAGCGTCAGGCTCCCGGCGGGCGCGCGGCATTGAGCATCAATCAGCTTGCCGCGAGCGTGGACTCCGCGGCGGCCGGCTGCCGTCCGTTCGCTCGGCATTGGCAATCGGTCCGGCGATCAAGCCGGCCAGCAGGTGCGTCGTGGCGGCCTGGAAGCGGCTGACGTCGCCGTACGGTCGGGCGACGAGCATCGCCCCTTCCAGACCGCCAACAATGGCCCGGGCGGTCTCCTTCGATGACTCCACGAGGTACAGCGTTCCTTCCTGTTGACCCTGGTCGACGACGCGTTGCAGCCAGGCCTCGCTCGAATCAAAGAACTGGATGACCGCGTCCCGCATCCGCTGGGGAAGGGTCTGGTACTCGGCGGCGAACATGCCGCAGAGGCACATGCGCTTGTCGCGCAGGACATCCAGGTACAGGTTGGCGTAGCCTTCGAGCTTGGCCGGCGCGCTGATCGCGTGCGCGTCCAGAGCGTCGAGAGCGGCGGCGAAACGGTGCGAATACCGATTGATGAGCGCCTCACCCATCTCCGCTTTACCAGCGAAGTGATAATGCAACGCGGCTTTGGTCAGCCGTAGCTCGGCGGCGACGTCCGCATAGCTGAATCCATTGAAGCCTCGGCTCTGAGCGAGACGTTCGGCGACGTCAAGAATCTGCGTCGCGGTATCCACGTCACGCTGTCGATGTTGGTTCGTCATGAGTCGTCCCGTCCGCTAGCGGAGTGTGCCACATCGCCAGAGCACCCCAATCTGCATGTTGACATCTTACCTACTAGTAGGTAAGGTGGCCAGGAATCGGCCGTCGCCGTGGCGGCGGTCAGTGAAGGGGAGCAGAGCTCATGCAAGCGACCGAACACCGCAGCTTTCAAACGCCCGATGAAACCCGCGCGTTTCCCAATGGCCGAGCCGAGATCATCAAACTCGGCGACGGTGAGGTCGGTCGGCTCGTCTTCCAGCCCGGCTGGCGGTGGTCCAATGACGTGAAGCCCATCGCCAGGACGCACAGCTGTGAGGCGCCTCACTTCCAGTACCACGTGAGCGGACGGCTGGCCATCCGAATGGACGATGGGACGGAGTTCGTAGCTGGCCCCGGTGA
>DASYKL010000499.1:0-3505 GCA_035995405.1 Chloroflexota bacterium | reverse complement strand
CCGTCTCCGGCAAATCTTCGACGAACTCGGCCCAACGATCGCCATACAACGCCTTCGCCTGGTCGGCCAGGATGTTGCCGTGGTTAGCGGTGGCCCACTGCGTACCGTCCTCAAACAACACCGGCTTGCTGCCGTCTACGGTGCCGATTGTCCAGAAGCCGATCGGTGTACTGAAGTTCTTCGGCGCCGTGCCGACGCGATCGGTCGAAAAGTCATCGACGAGCGGCGCGGCCTGGGCGTGAGCCAGGTTCGGCGCGAGCGTGCTGCCCACAAATGCGGCCGCAACGGCGGCTCGAACGAAGTTGCGGATGTGCAACTGCATGTATCAAATTATCTCCCTGCTTTGAGCGCGGGCGTCAAAACCCGCTGCGGCGGCGTCGGCGCGTGACGATCGGCTTCCTCTTCGGCCTCCTCGTCGCGCATGAACCACGAGATCGCCGCGCCACCAAGGGCGATCACGCCAGCCAGCGCCCACATCAGGCGGTAGCCGAGCATCTGAATATCCGCGGGCAAGCCGGTCACCGCCTGTGACAGCCCGGTGTCCTTGCTGGCCGTGTCGCTCTCGTCCACCACATCGATGATGTCGTCAGCGGTGTTGGTGTCGACGGCGGCGACGGGTTGCGGTACTGCGATCCGACCTGGCGCGCCAAGTGGTAATGCCGGTGCGACAGGAGCCAGCGTCGGGGCCGGCACGGCTGTCGGCGCCGCGGCAACCGGCAGCGGTTGGGGAGCGGGCTGCGTCGTGCCGATGCCAGCCACGGCCGCGCTCGCCAGCACGATCGCCGTGAACATGGTCACCACGCCCGTTTCACCGATCGACTCGCCAAGCTGACGCGGCAGGTGCTGGTAGCCGCCAGCCTGGCCCATCTTGTCGCGTGGCACGGCGCCGAACAGAGCGCGGTGGTTTGGCGATCGAAACAGTCCAACCCCAACGCCCACGACCACCAGCTCTGGGACGAGCCAGTTGGGATCCATGTGCAGTGGAATGAACGCCAATGCGACCAGGCCGATGCCTTGCAGCAGCAGGCCCAATGAGGCAACCGGCCGAGAGCCGATGCGGTCAGCCCAGCGGCCGCTGAACGGCTGCGTCACCGCGATGGCGAGCGTTGTCGTAATGAACAGCAGGCCGGTCTCGCTGACGTGCAGACCCTGCACGTTCTCCATGTAGAACGGCAGCAGGTGGTTGACGGGCGTCAGCGCCAGAAAACTGATGAACGCGGCTGTGACCGAGACGGTGAAGTTCCTGATCCGATAGAGACCCAGGTCAATCGTCGGGTTCTTGGCCGTCGTCGAGACGCGATAAAACAGGTAGCCGAACACGACCATACCAACCGCTAGCGCCAGGATCGTCGGGCTGGTGAAACCAAGTGTCGGGCCCTGGTTGATGATGACCAGAAAACAGGCCATCGCGGCGACGAAGAGGATCGCGCCCCAGAAGTCGAACTTTCGTCCGCTGATGCGCGAGGAGGCTGGGATGATGTTTGAGCCAATGATCACGAATGTGATGCCGATGGCGACGTTGATCAAAAACGCCGAGCGCCAACCGAAGTTGTCCGCCAGAAAACCGCCGAGGACGGGGCCCATCTTGAGTCCCAGTGCAACGGCCGTCCCAATGATGCCCAGCACCTGGCCGCGCATCTTCCACGGGAAGACCGACACGGCCAGCACACCGCCGTTAGCGGAGATACACGCTGCGCCGATGCCTTCGATGACACGGGCAATGAACATCGTCTCGAAGGACGGCATCAGCGTCAACAGCCCGGAGCCGCCGCCGAACAGAATCATGCCGGTAAGAAACACGTTCTTCCGCCCCAGCGTGTCACCGAGGTGCCCAGCAGGGAGGAGCATGCCGATAAGCGGGATGGCGTAGGACAGCTCGATCCAGTACTCGACGTACAGGTTGAGGTGGAACTGGCTGGTGAAGACGGGGTTAAGGACGTCGGTAATGCCGGTGTCGAGCGTGTTCATGAACACGCCGACGCACACGATGGCCAGAACGACCCACCGTTTGAGCCACCCCAGCTCCTGCGCCGCGGCGGAAGCGGCACCCCTGGACAGCGCCATGCTGCTCACGCAACTGCCAGTGTAAATGAGAGCTTTCTCATCATTCAAGCCAGGGGGCCGAGCATGCGGAGCGGTGCCGATTCTTCGTAACGTGAGCAGTCAACCACTTTGCTCAGATTTATGGAGAGCGACCTCGCGGCGGTCCTGCGGGTACCGCCGTTTCGTTTGTTCGCGCTCAGCCGCATTGCGGCTGGCGTGGGGCAGTCCATGCTGCAGGCCATCATTGCCTGGCAGGTCTATGCCCTCTCAGGCTCAGCCCTGGATCTGGGTATCGTCGGTCTGGTTCGCTTTGCGCCGGCCCTTGGCTTGAGCCTGATCAGCGGCGTCATCGTCGATACATACGACCGTCGCAAGATCCTCCTCGCCGCCCAGTCGATCCCACTCATCACCACCGGGCTGATGCTCGTGGCCATCGCCAGGGGCCAGGTGAGCTTGCTGCTCGTCTACGGTCTGGTGTTCATGGCCGGCGTCGCGTCGGCATTCGAAGGGCCAGCGCGACAGACGCTCATCCCGGCCCTCGTCCCGCGTCATCTCTTCTCGCGGGCGATGACCCTCAATTCGACGCTACAGTCGCTCTCGGCCGTGAGCGGGCCTGCTGTGGCGGGGGCGCTGATCGCCTGGCAAGGCATCGGCGGCGCCTACACCGCGCACCTGATCGTGATTGCCACCTCCATGCTGGTGTTGCTGCCGGTCGCCGTCCCGCCAATCAAGGCTGCGTCGCGCGCCGGGCTGAACCTTGGCGCGGTGCGCGACGGTCTGGCGTTCTTGCGGAGCCAGCCAGTGCTCCTCGGCGCGATGTCGCTGGACATGTTCGCGGTTATCTTTGGCGGCGCCAAGGCGCTGCTGCCGATCTACGCGGTCGACATCCTGCACGCCGATGCGGCCGGCTATGGCTTGCTGACGGCGTCGCTGGAAGGCGGGGCGCTGATCGCGGCGGTGACGATGGTCGCCTTGCCGACGCCAAAACACACGGGTCGGACGCTGCTGGCATCGGTGGCCGCTTTCGGCCTGGCGACGATCGCGTTCGGCCTATCCACGTCGTTACCTGTCTCAGCGTTGGCGTACGCGGCCGTCGGCGCGGCGGATCAAGTCAGCGTTGTGATGCGGCTCAACACGGTCCAGCTGTCGATCCCGGATGAGCTGCGCGGCCGAGTCACGGCGGTGAACTTCGTCTTCGTCAACGCTTCGAATCAGATCGGCGGTCTGGAGTCTGGCGTGGTCGCTGCGCTCAGCACGGCGATGTTCGCCGTGGTCAGCGGCGGCGTAGCGTGTCTGGCGGTCGTCGGGTTCATCGCCTGGCGGATCCCCGAGCTACGGAGCTACCAGGCGCAGCAGAAATCCCGCGGCTCGCTCTGAGGACGGCTAGCCGGCTTCCATGCTGGCCACGCGGGCGCCGGCGGGGTCAAACTCGAGCGTCAGGCGAACGCGATCCGTCTCGACG
>DASYKL010000498.1:0-2219 GCA_035995405.1 Chloroflexota bacterium | reverse complement strand
CGTACTTTTCGACGGCAATCTGCCTCGCCCGCTGGCCCAGCGCAGCCAACCGCTCGCGATCGGACAGCCAGTGCGGCAGAACGTCAGCCAGGCTGTGCGCATGATCGTTCTCGAGCACCAGCTCGGGATCGATCTGGGCAGCAAGCTCGGGCGTGCCGCCGCCCGGCGTCCCGAGAACGGCCGTGCCACAGGCCATCCCTTCCAGAAAGGCCCACGACAGGTTCTCAAAGGCACTCGTGACAATCTGCACGTCCGCCGCCTGCATGAAAGCCCGTAAACGCGGCGGGTCGCAATAGCCGGCTAATTCAATGCGCTGCTGCATGCCGTAGGTACTGATGAGCTGTTCGAGCTTCGGCCGCTCGGGACCACCGCCAGCGATGACCAGTCGTCCTGGCATCCCGCGCGCCGCGGCGACCGCGAAGGCGGTGATCAGACGATCGAATTGCTTCACGCCAGCCAGACGACCGACGCCGATTGCCAGCGGCTCGTCGGCAGGCATACCCAGCGCGGCACGTGCCTGCGCTTTGCTCACGGGCGGCACAAAGTACGACGTGTCGACACCCGTCGGGACAACGCGAACTCTGGGCGCGGCGGACGGCGCGCGGACTGAGATCTGGCGAGCAGAGAATTCACTCACGGCAACAATGCGGCTGCTGGTCGAAAACACGCGACGCTCGGCGGCGGCCATGTAGCGCTGGAGCACCGCGCGCGCCAGCGATCGCGACTGCACCCATTCCGAGTAGAACTCGGAGTGGAACAGGAACACCAGCGGCGTTCGCGGCACAACGCCAGCAAAACCGAGGCCGAGGGCCGCGTCGTATGAGCCCGACAGCGCGGCCGCGTGTTTTGACACGCCCCGCAAGGCGAGCGTCGCACCCGCCACATTGGTGAAGTGGCTGACAGCAGGGTGTGGCCGCCAGTTCCGATAGAGGTGGTACTGCACCCCCGGCAGGTCCGGGAAGTGGCCATGCAGCCGCGGTGTCGCGACGGTGACGGGGTGTCCGCGTAGGCCAAGACGGCGCATGGTCTCGTAGGGATAGCGATTGCCACCCAGGTCATCAGGCAGGAAGAGGTTCCTGGCAAACAAGATCGAGCTACGCACGGGCGACCCGCCGCATCCTGCTCGCCAGACTCGGGCCCAGTACAGCCCGGCTCAAGGCGCCGAAGAACCGCCCGTCGAGTGCTTCGGGCGGCCAGGCGGCCAGCGCACGCGCCAGCCACACCCAGCTTCGACCACGGCGCCGATTGGTGTACGCGTTCAAGGCAATCGTGACGTACATGGACGCTCGGATGAAGCGCTCGCGGCCGCGGGCGCGTCGCGCGACCACCGGATCGGCGAGGACATGCCGGACGGCAGCCAACATCGCACGCTCCATATAGCGCGGATCGCCCGACATGTTTTGCTGGTGCACGCGAATGGCGGTTGCCGTCTGATCGACAAAGCCAACTGGCCAGCGAGCTGCCAGCCGTAGCCACAGCTCCCAGTCAGCCGTGCCAGACAGATCGCGATCTTCGACGAAGCCGCTGCACGCGCGAAATGCGTCGCTGCGCACGGCAACGGTACTCATTGGCATGAAGGCTTCGCGGGCCAGTTGCCAGAACACGTCGCCCTGTGGCGTGGACAGGCGCCGCTCGCCGATGACGCGGTCCTGGGGATCGACGTTGCGGCCGCGCGAGTAGACCAGGCCCGGTCGATCGGGCTGTTCGAAGCGCGCCTGATCGCGGGCGAGTTTTCCTGAGAGCCAGTAGTCGTCTGAGTCCAGAAACGCCAGGTAGGTGCCGTGCGCCTTGGCTGCGCCAGTATTACGTGCGGCACCCTCACGTCCGTTGGCCTGGCGGAGATAGACGATGCGACCTCCATAGGCGGCCGCCACCGTCGGCGTGGCGTCGGTCGACTCGTCGTCGACGACGATCACTTCGACCCGCCCGTCGGCTGGCAATTGCTGGTCGAGCGCACTGTCGATGGCGCGGCCGACCAGGTCGGCGCGGTTGTAGGTGGGAATGATCGCGGAGAAAACGATCGTCACTGGCTCACTGGGCCACCGCGATCAGCGCGTGGGCGCCTTGCCAACCATCGAGCTCGAAGCGGTAGTCGGTCTCGTCGGGATAGAACGGTCGGCCGCTTACGGCCAGCGCCAGGCCGTTCTTGAGCCCAAACGGCAAGCGGGTCATCAGCTTCCAGGCGATTGCTCGCGGCTCCAGATGGCGCTCGACCAGCA
>DASYKL010000497.1:0-6912 GCA_035995405.1 Chloroflexota bacterium | reverse complement strand
TGCCGATATTGACGCTGCTCGAATGGCGCAACACGGTCAGCGGCAGCGCCGGCATCATCGGCTCGTGGAGGTGGATCAGGTCGAAGTCCTGCTCCTGCAGCAATCGTTTGGCTTGCAGGTACGAGCGCAACGACAGGGTGATGCGCGCCACGGAGCCGTTGGCCGGGATGGACATGACCCGCCCGATGCGATGGATCGGCGCGGCGATCGAAACGATGGGCTCGTTCTCATCACCTGAGGATGGGGCAACGATGTGCACGTCGTGGCCGCGAGCCATGAATTGCTCGGCCAGATTGGCCACATGTTCGGTAACGCCGCCCGGATAGGCAAAGTCGTACGGCGAGACAAGTGCGAGCTTCACTGCTCCTTGCTCATGACCAGCGCTTCTGGAAGACGGTCCATTGCTCCGGATGGCTCGCGATATGGTACTCCAGGCTACTTGCGATAGCCCGCGTTACGTGCAGCACGTCCTCTCTGGTGTTGCCCGTTAGCGGCACGGACGGTACCGGGTGGATCCAGGCGTCAAAGCGACCATCGGCTTTGCGCGTACAGACCGCGATCAGCAGCGACGCCCCCGTGCGCACCGCGAGCGCCGCTGGGCCATCCGGGAACCGTGTCGGTGCGTCAAAGAACTGGATGAAGGGCCCCGTGCCGGTGACATCACGGTCGGTTACCAGACCGAGCAGCTCGTTGCGCCGCAAGGCCAGCAGCAGCTCGCGCAGGGCTGCTGTACCGACCGGCAGTAGCCGCGCCCCAAGGGCAGTCCGTTGGCGGGAGAAAAACTCGTACAGCTCGGGTGGCTCGAGTCGCTCGAGCAAACCTGTGATGCGATACCCCAGGGCGGGGAAGACCTGGCCGACGAACGAGACGCTGCTCAGGTGCCCGGTGCACAGGATTACTCCGCGGCCCTGCTCGACGCCGCTCACGACGTACTCGAGCCCGTGTATGTCGACCAGCTCAAGCACGCGCTGCAAGCTGAAGTGAGGGATGGCAAAGATGTCCCAGTAATTCAGCAGGCCATTCTGAAAGACGCCGACAATCTGCTGGCGCGTTGGCTCCCGCCCGAGGATGTGACGCAGGTTGTCGTGAACGGCGTGGCGTGCGGCTGGCGCAGCCAGATACCAGAACACGCCGAGGCCGCGGCACATGGGCTCGGCGACCCTATGGCGTGGAACCACGCGGGCGGCAAAGCTGACCGCCCCCAAGGCGGCCAGCAGCAGACGCGTCTTCAGCGCCGGACGTCGGTCGACGGCCACATCTGACGAAACATGAACCACTGGTCGGGATAGAGGCGGATGATCCCTTCGAGCCAGGTCATGATGCGTTGCATGACGACGGACGCGTCGTCACCTTTCTCGCCGACAATCGGCGGCCCAATGTGCACCAGATACCCGCTGCCGTCGGGGTTGCGGACCAGCGCAGCAGGCACAACAGGCGAACCCGTCCGCAGGGCGAGTGTGGCGGCGCCGGCGGGCACGCGGGTCGAGCGGCCAAAAAACGTCACCGGCACGCCGTCCTGGGCGACGGGTCGATCGACGAGAACGGCCAGGCCCTCGTGTTTGCGCAATGTTGCCAGCATGTCGCGCACGCCGTTTTCGATCGGGATCGCTTTGACGCCGGCGGCGATGCGAGTGCGCTGAACGCGCTCGTTCCAGCGGGCGGGCGTGAGCGTTTCGACCAGGGCACTCACCGGCCGTCCACGCGCCGCGAACGCGGCTCCCGCCATATCCCAATTGCCAATGTGACCGGTGGCGAAGACGACCCCTTTGCCGTGCGCGTAGGCCGCCTCAACGTGTTCCCAGCCATCGAGTCGGACTGTCTTATCGAATTCGCGCGGTTGCAGATGGGGTAGGCGCACGAGATCGACCATGTACCTGGCGTAATTGGCAAACGCCGCCAGCGTGACGCGCTGCGCTTCGTGCGGGTCGGCGTGCGGACCAAGGACCTGGCGCATGTTATTTGTCGCTCGCTGCAAATAGCCGCGAGCGAAAATACGCAACGCCAGGGGAGTCGACCACGCCACCAGGCGGTAGGCCAGCGGCACGGGCACGAAACGCATGAGGAAGGTGCCAGTAACGTGCACCCAGTACAGCATGCAACGGGCACGTTAACGGCTCATCGACGCGGCGCACAAGGCGCGAACGAGGCGGCAGGCGGAACGCTTCTGATAAAATTGGCGGGTGCCTGTATCTGCCGATGAGCTGAGCGCAGCTCTGGAGGGCCTTCACGGCCGCATCTCAGCGTTACTGGTGCGTCTTTGACGCCCCTGGCAAACAGACACGTCTGACCGAGCTCGACAAGCAAGCCGCCTCCCCTGACCTGTGGTCAGACCAGGCTGCCGCACAGCAAGTCATGCGCGAGCTCGCCTCGCTGCGCGAAGAGTTAGAGCCGTGGCAGAGCGTCGAGGTACGTACCCGCGATGCGCTGGAGCTTGTTGAGCTGGCGTCGCTGGAAGACGATCAGGCGATCCTCGACGAGGCGCAGCGCGAGCTCCCTACCCTGATGAAGCGGGTTGACGAGCTCGAGTTCAAACTGCGGCTGAACGGCCCTTACGACCGGTCCGACGCGATCATGACCATTACCGTCGGGCTGGGCGGGGTCGATGCGCAGGATTGGACCCAGATGCTGATGCGGATGTACCTGCGTTGGGGCGAGCGCCGCGAC
The DNA here is from genome assembly GCA_035995405.1 of Chloroflexota bacterium. Taxonomy (GTDB): domain Bacteria; phylum Chloroflexota; class UBA6077; order UBA6077; family CF-72; genus CF-72. The sequence continues at coordinate 4,248 of DASYKL010000497.1, read as the reverse complement.
TTCAAGACCGAGATCCTCGATCTGGCGGAAGGTGAAGAAGCGGGCTACAAGAGCGTGACGATCACGCTGCGCGGCCAGTACGCCTATGGCTATCTGAAAGGCGAGCGTGGCAACCACCGCCTGGTTCGCCTGTCGCCATTCGACCAGGCCCATCGGCGACAAACGTCGTTCGCCCGCGTCGAGGTCATGCCCGACGTGGGCGAGGCCGCGCCGGTCGAAGTGAGGGACGAAGATGTGGAGTTCGAGGCGTATCGGGCAGGTGGCCCGGGCGGGCAGAACGTCAACAAGGTCAGTACCGCCGTGCGCCTGCGGCACAAGCCCACTGGCATCGTCGTAACCGCCCAGACAGAGCGCTCGCAGCTGCAAAACCGCGAAAACGCGATGCGGCTGCTCAAGAGCCGTCTGGTCGAGATGGACCTGGAGAAGCGCGAAGGCGAAATGGCTCAACTGCGCGGCGAGCACATCGACGCCAGTTTCGGGACCCAGATCCGCAGCTACGTGCTGCACCCGTACACCATGGTCAAGGACCTCCGTACGGCGCACGAGACAACCGACGTCAATGGCGTCCTCGATGGCGATCTCGATGCCTTTATCGAGGCGTATCTGGCCTGGAGCGTAGGGCGTGCAGAAGCAGCCGCCTGAGATCGTCGTCGTCGATTACGACGCGGGTAACTTGCGCAGTGTCCAACGGGCGCTCGAGGCGGTCGGCCAGCGACCGCGGGTGACGAGTGATCCGCGGGACATCGAGCGCGCGGAGGCGCTGGTACTCCCTGGCGTGGGCTCGGCACAAGACTGCATGCGCAAACTTTTTTCGCGCGGGTTGTCCGAGCCATTGAAGGACTACGCCGCGTCGGGGCGGCCATTTCTGGGCGTGTGCGTCGGGCTGCAACTGCTGTTCGACGGCTCCGAGGAAGGCGGCGGCGTCGAGTGCCTGGGCATCTTGCCTGGGACCGTTAAGCGCTTTCCTGGCGGCGAAGGGCTCAAGGTTCCACAGATCGGCTGGAACGACGTCTGGTTCAAGTTCGATCACCCACTGCTGGCTGGTATTCCTGGTGGGAGCTACTTCTACTTCGTGCACTCGTACTACGCCGAGCCGTCTGAGCCAGGCATCACCATAGGCGAGGCGGAGCACGGCATCGATTTCGCGGCGATCGTCGCCCGGGAGAACGTTGTCGCTACGCAGTTTCACCCCGAGAAAAGTGCCGCGATGGGCCTGCGGATCTATGAGAACTTCGGTCGCATCGCCGCCACGGCCAGGCAGCTGTCGGGCGTCAGTGGCGCCTGAGCGGTCGCGCGGCAGCGGCTGCGCGTCGGGCAGAGGCGGTCGAAATCGCGGAGCGGCTGGCGGAGCGTGATGGCGTTCATGGCGATACCCGCGGTCGACATCCGCGGCGGACGCTGCGTGCGATTGATCGAAGGCGACTTTTCCCGCGAGACAAGCTATGCCGATGATCCGGCGATCATGGCCCAGCACTGGGCGGAGCAGGGTGCACAGCGGCTGCACGTGGTCGATCTGGATGGCGCCAGAGACGGCGTGCGGGCCAATGCGGCGACGATTGAGCGCCTGCTGCAGGCGCTCAGCATCCCCGTCCAGGTCGGCGGTGGCGTACGGACGCTGGAGACAGCGCGGGCGTTACTCGAAGCTGGCGCCGATCGCGTGGTTGTCGGTACGGCGGCCGCTGAGCACCCAGAAGCGCTGGCGGAGTGGGTCGACGCCCTCGGCGCTGAGCACCTGGTCATCGGCGTTGATACGCGTGACGGCTTCGTTGCGACGCGCGGCTGGCAAACGCCCACGGAGCTGCAGACACTCGATTTCTGCCGTGCTTTGAAGCGAAGCGGTATCGAGCGAGTGCTCTACACGGACGTCGCACGCGATGGCCGCCTGTCTGGCCCCGACGTCGCAGGCACCCGGGCGGTAGCCGAAATCCTGAGCGTCATCGGCAGCGGCGGCGTAGCGACTGTGGCAGACCTCCAGGCGCTGGCGGACGCAGGAGCCGAAGCCGCGATTGTTGGGACGGCGCTCTACGAACACCGCATCACGCTGAAAGAAGCGCTGGCCGTGACATGCTGACGCGCCGCATCATCCCCTGTCTGGACGTCGCCAGCGGCAAAGTCATCAGGGGTGTCAAATTCTCGGCGGACAAGATTGTCGGCGATCCGATCGAGATGGCCGCCGAGTACAACCGCCAGGGAGCCGACGAGCTGGTCTTCTACGACATCACCGCGTCGGCGGAAGATCGCGGACTCATCATGGATGTCCTGCATCGCGCGGCCGGCGAAGTCTTCATCCCGCTGACGGTCGGCGGTGGGATCGCCACGACAGACCAGATGCGCGACTTGCTCCGCGCGGGCGCCGACAAGATCAGCGTCAACTCGCAAGCGGTGGCCAACCCCAAGCTCATCGCGGAGGGCGCCGACCGTTTCGGCTCGCAATGCATCGTGCTGTCGATGGACGTGCTGTGGAACGCCGAGCGCGAGTTTTACGAAATCGTCACTCATGGCGGCCGCAGGCCAACGGGCATGGAAGTGCTGGACTGGGCTCGCCAGGGCGTTGAGCTTGGCGCTGGCGAGCTTGTGGTGAACAGCATCGACGCCGACGGCACGCGCGATGGCTATGAGCTCAAGCTGACGCGCATGGTCGCCGAAGCGGTCAGCGTGCCGGTCGTCGCCAGCGGCGGCGCTGGCAAACTCGAGGACATGTACGACGTGTTGGCGTCAGGCCATGCCGATGCCGCGTTGGCGGCCAGCATTTTTCATTACGGCGACTACACCGTCGGCGATGCCAAGCGGTATCTGGCCGAGCGCGGCGTCGCGGTGCGACCGGTATGAGACTGGTATGAGACCGGAGGCGCTGAACTATTCGATGGCCGGCTTGCTGGCCATTGTCGCCCAGGACCACCGTTCGGGTCAGGTGCTGATGGTCGGCTACGCCAACCAGGAGGCGGTGCAGAAGACCGTCGAGACGGGCCACGCCTGGTTTTTCAGTCGCAGTCGCCAACGGCTGTGGGAAAAAGGCGAATCGAGCGGCAACTTTCTCAATGTCAAAGGCGTGCGTGTCGATTGCGATGCAGATGCGCTCATCTACCTGTGCGAGCCCGTCGGCCCGACATGTCACACGGGCGCGCCGAGCTGCTTCTTCCAGACACTCGATGGGCTACCGCCAGGTGAAACCAGCGGCGAAGCGGCGGCCGAGTTGTTCGATACGATCCTCCAACGACAACACGACGCCAATCCAGAGTCGTCCTATGTGGCGCGTCTGATCAGCAGCGGCGTGGATCGCATCGGCAAGAAAGTCGGCGAGGAGGCCACCGAAGTCGTCATCGCGGCCAAGAATGCCGACCCGGCCGAGCTGGCACATGAGATCGCCGATTTATGGTTCCACACCTACGTGCTGCTGGCGCAGCAGGGTATGACGCCAGAAGATGTGTGGGCCGAGCTACGCGGCCGACGTCGCCACTGACGTCGTCGGCAGGTCGCCTTCGCGCTTGAGCAGCTCTTCCATCGAGGCGATCGCAACTTCCATCTGCGATTCGTCAGGGTAGCGTGTGGTCAGCGCCTGGAGCAGCAGACCAGGCGCCACGATCAGCTTCATGAGCGCGCTCTCGGGATACTTACCGCCCAGCCGTAAAAGCTCATAGGCGATGCCGGCGATAACCGGGATGAGCAGGATGCGCGACACCACACGTAGCCACAGATCGGGCGTCCCTAACAGCGCGAACAGCACAACCGAGATTGCCACGACTTCGAGCAAGAACGCCGTGCCGCATCTTGGGTGCGCTGGCGGATACTTGGCCACATGCGCTGGGTCGAGCGGATCGTTGTGTTCCCAGGCGTGAATCGTCATGTGCTCGGCGCCGTGATAGGCGTAGACCCGTTTGACGTCGGGCATCAGGCCGATCAAGGCCACGTAGCCGACCAGCAAAATGAGCCGGATCACGCCCTCGGCCAGGTTGCTCCAGATGGAATGGGCGCCGACGAATTGCTCGGCGAAGCCGACAACCGCCAGTGGGGTGACGAAGAACACGCCGATACCGAAGACCATCGCCACGGCGACGGTTGTCCAGGCCAGCGGTTTGTTCAGGCTGGCTGGCTCAGACGGTTTGGCGCTGGCGCCGGGATCGGCGGCATCGGCTTCGCCGGCCATCTGGATGTCGGCCGAAAACATGAGCGCCTTCATGCCCAGGCCGAGCGCGTCCCACAGCATGGTCATGCCGCGCACCAGAGGGATCTTCTGAATGATGCCCCCGT
>DASYKL010000496.1:0-4773 GCA_035995405.1 Chloroflexota bacterium | reverse complement strand
GCCCATATTGACCTGGCTCTGCGTCGAGGATAGAGCAATCGTTTGTTCTTGCACGTGCCGTGCTAGAGCAGTGTACGCAGTCAGCGCCAAATCGCGTCTGAATGTCAGACGCTGTCGCTCTGCCTGGGCCGATTCGGCTTGCGCGCGGAGCACGCGCAAGTCATCATCGAGTTGCGCGATCTGCAACACCTGCCAGGCTTCGTACGCAGTTTGTCGTGCCTGAAGAGCTTGAGCCACCGTGGCGCGCGAGCGATCGATTGCCGCAATCAAACCGCGCACGGTGGGGGAAGGGTTCGATGGCGACGGACCAGGAAGCTGGAGGAGCAAGGGCGAATCGACTCCGTCCGCAATCGACACAAGTTGCGCTTGCGCCAGTGTTACCGCCGTCGCGGTACTCGCGGTGGAACTGGCACCCTCAGGTTGATCCAGCACCAGCAATGACAGCCGCAGGGCATCGAGATGACGGAGTGTTTGGGCGATATTGTCGATCGTTCTCAGGTCAGCAACTCGATAGTCATCGCGGGCACTCTGCAGGTCGACCTCTGCGCCGGTTTCGCCACTCACGGCATAGGCGCCACTCTGGTAGGGGGACTGCAGGATGTCCAGCTGATGCTGCTTGTTCGCGAGCTCGCGCTGGGCCGCCTCCAGTCCGTCGTTTTGCATACTCTCGATAAGTCTGGCTTCCGCTGCCTGGGCGGTGACGAGCGCTGCGTCACGCTCGCGATGCAGATTGACGAGCACCTGGCCGCCAGGGTCGGGGCCATAGAGGCGGCCGACCGCCTCGATGTAACTATCTGACCAGGCATTAACGATGTCGATGGCCTCGGCCGACGTTTCGGCCTCGGCGTTGATCGAGACAATCTCGCTGCGGGGCTTTAACGCGACGCGGATATGCGGCAAGAGTGTCCCGGGGACGAGCGTCAGCGGTGTGGACAACCGCTGTAGCGCGGCGATCGCGCCGGGTTCGACTAGTGGACTGGCGGCCAAATCGGCAAGTGCCTGAAGGCGCTCGGAAGATGGCGTGGACTGTTTCGGAGCCACGGTGTCGGCTCCCACCGTCTTGATCGCAGGCTCAAACTGCACATCGGTCCGGGTGCCCGTCGGTATGATGAGCGCCTCCGCCGTGTAGCGCGGCGGCGTGATCAGACTTAGACCAAGTCCAAGGGCTAAGCCCAACAGCGTGCTTGCCAGAACCGCCCGCCAGTATCTCGAGCAACTGTGCACTGTCTCATAAAAGAACTGGCGTACAGACTGCGGATCAGTTGTCTGGCCTGGCTGAATGACGTGGAAGCCAGCCAGAATGCGCGTTGTCAGCGAAAACAGAGTTGCCTGCATGACTGGGCCGCGGTCCAGTGTGCTGGCACACTCGGAACGCAAGCGCCCTTACGATAACACGGCCTCCGAAGTCAGCCAAATTACGAATTCAAATCAATTATCGATGACGCGGGCCTGGCGACGCTCGAGAGGGTGGTAAGGTCGCACAACGACTCGTTCTTCGCGAGGCAGCCAGGGGCGCAATTGCAGCAGGACGATGGCGGCCACGACGAGAGCGCCCAGCACGAATGACGCCGTCAGCGTCAGGACTACGTTCTTGCCCCCGGACACAGCAAATGCTGCCCGGCTGGCGAGCTCGACTTCATGGCCGACCGCGCCCTGAGCAATCCGTTGCTCCTCCACCTTTCGAGCAAGCGCGGTGTAGGTATCCAAGGCAACATCGCGTTGAAGCGTCAGCTGTTTTCGCTCCGCATCAGCCTGCTCGCGCTGCGAGCGCAAAGTACGCAGCTCGTCGTCGAGTGCGGCAATCTGTGCATCACGGTTCTGCTCGTACGTCGCGCGTCGAGTCTCAAACTCGGCCGCGACCCGGTCTCGCACCTGGTCGATATTGTCTGCCAGACTGCGCAACTCGTCGGCTGAACCCGAGTTGGTCGCGGGCAACTGCAATTGCGTCTGACGAGGCAAGCCGTCGGAAATCGATACGAGCTGCGCCTTCACCAGTGTCAGCGCCACCCCGCTGCTCGGCGAATCTCCCGAGTCCGCCTGACTGAGTAGCACCCGAACATTTTCACGCGTGGCATCAAGGCGGCGAATTGTCTGCGCCAGATCATCAAGGGTGCGCACCTCCGCAAGGCGGTAATCGCCGCGCGCGGTGGCAGCGTCAACGGTCGCTGCCGGCGGCCTGGTCCCCGCGGGAATGTTTGGGCTCGTTGTTTGTTGTGGAGCCTTTTGCTGTTGGGCCGCCGCCGAGTTGTCGGGTTGGGAATACGCCCCCGCCTGATAAGCGGACTGCAGCAGGAACATCCGATGCTCACGATCCCGAATACTGCTATCCAATTGTTCCAGGCGGCTCTCACGCATCGAGTTGATAAGCGCGTTCTGCGCCTGCTGCAGATCTCGCTGCGCCTTGTCATGTAGCGCCAAAATGGAATTGTCGGGGCCTGCCGAAGCATAGATGCGGTTTACCTGGTCAACATACTCCGAAGCCCACGCATTTGTGACAGCCACAGCTGCATCGGGCGATGTTGACTCGGCTTGGATCGACAAAATCTCACTTCGTGGTCTCAGGCTAGCCCGGACACGCTGAATGAGCTCGCCAGGCCTCAGTTCTTCCGCGGGGAACTGACCCTGCAGAGCCTGGATCACTTTTTGTTCGATCTCAGTGCTGCGTACTAGATCGACCAGAGCCTGCCTTCGCTCAGGCGTGAGCGCGGATGTCCCCGGCTGAGGCGAGCTATCGTTAACCGTCTGTATCTTCGGTTCGAACTGCACCTGCGTGATCGACCGACTTGGCGCAATCAACGCTTCCGAAGCGTACTGCCGCGGCGATGTCAGCAGATAGGCACCGGCCAGCCCTAGCCCCATGACGGCGCCGGCAGCGAGGAGCTTCCAGTTGGCAAACAGCGCCCTCAACCAGCTGGACAATTCAGGTGGCCGTGTCGTGCGCTCGGCGCGGCCCTCGCGTGCCTCGGCGTAGGACTGTTCATTCGCAGTCATGACGGGCTCGCTAGACGGCGAACGTGTCTGCGCATTGGGCATACCGACCTAAGATAGCACTCGCATCTTCTAAACGGCTTTTGCTCGGGGGACGGAGCTATCAGACGCATCCCGAAATCGGCAAATCCTGCGCGCTGAGTACGCGTTGGGCTGGCTAGCGGAGCCTCATCTATCTAGCCAGGCTTCCAACCGCCAAGCACCCGCGGCACGCTACTCCTAAGCCGTACCAGCGTGCAGCATCTGCTGCCAGGGCTTTGCTATGCTCGGGCTACGTATGGCGGGACCCTTCCGCCCAGATGCCGTGGTTGGGTGGAAGACCGCGATTCGGCCGGGGGCGCTGGTTTGGCTGGCGCTGGCCTTGGCGCTGCTCGCCGGGCTGTTCTGGACCGACCGCGGCAGCTTGTCACAGATCGCAGGCCAATTCGCCGCCGCTGATTGGCGGCTCGCCGTACTGGCGTTGGTGCTGATCATCGCTGTCGACCTGGCCAAAGCCTGGCGCTGGCAGGTGCTGTTCGGCGCGGCGATGCCGGGGTATCAGCGTGTCTTACAGGCGCAGGTCGTCGGCCAGGCCGCCAACACACTGGTTCCTTTGCGGCTGGGCGAGGTGCTCAGGGTCTCTTGGGCGGCGCCGACGCCCTCGGGGGTCGCGCGTGGTACAGCTGGCCTGGTACTCACCAAAGCCATCGACGCGATTGTGCTTGCCGGGTTGATTGCCTGGGTCTTCGGTGGGTCGCTACTCGCTCAGGCGCAGTTGTTGCCCGCTGTGGGCCTGGGGCTACTTGTGGCCGTAGCGCTCGGCTTGGCACAGCGTTATCGGCACATCGGCGGCGGCGGGATGAGCGCGGTCAAGCCCCTGCTTCAGGGTGCAGCCCGCTACGCACGGGAGCTGCACGCGGGGACGCTAGCCGTCGTGCTAACGACCTCCGCGTTTGCCTGGGTTGTCGGCGGCCTGGCCAACATGGCCGTTCTGGCTGCTGTGGGGGCACCGCTGACGGTTGATTCGGCCGGGCGCATTCTCGCCAGCGGCTACGTCGCTGGCTTACTACCAGCCCCGCCAGGTCGACTCGGCGTCTTCGAGGGCGCGGTCGCAGCCGCGCTGGTTGCCGGTGGGATGGATCTGTCGGTGGCGATCGCCGTGGCAGTAGTGCTGCATGCACTGCAATTGCTCGAAGTAGGCTTGCTGGTCCTCGCGGCGACGCGGTGGCGTTGAGCTCAGGCTCGCCCCCGACGCGCGTCGCCGTCATCATCCCCGCGCGGAATGCCGCTCGAAGTCTGCCTGATTGTTTGGCTGCGCTACGTGCGTCTGAGATTCCAGGGTCAAGCGGACATCTGATCGTGGTCGATGACGCGTCGACCGACGCCACCGCCAAAGTCGCTGCGGCCGCCGGGGCTCAGGTGCTCGCGGGGGAGGGGCGCGGACCAGCGGCGGCGCGGAACCTCGGCGCGCAGATCTCGGATGCCGACGTGCTGATCTTTCTAGATGCCGATACTGCGCCCGAGCCAGGTTGGCTCGCTGCCTTGCTCGAGCCGTTCGCGGATGCCGGCATCGTCGCTGTCAAAGGACGCTACGTCACACGTCAGCGCGGCATCATCCCGCGCTTCTCGCAACTCGAGTTCGAAGAGAAATACGCCCGACTCGAGCGCGCCGCACAGATCGACTTCATTGACACTGGCACCGCGGCATTCAGGCGCGACGTGTTCATGACCGCGGCTGGCTTCGACGAGTCCTTTCCAGCCCAATCGGCGGAGGACGTTGAACTGGGCTTTCGGTTGGCAGAACAA
>DASYKL010000495.1:0-1674 GCA_035995405.1 Chloroflexota bacterium | reverse complement strand
AGGTGGCTGCCTTGTCGGTGATGACCGGACGTGGCGTCGTGCCGCTGAAAGCGATTTCCCGCTCAAAGAATGTATGCGCGGCAGCCAGGTCACGCGTCGGCGACACATAGGCGTCCACGATCTGACCGTGTCCGTCGATGGCGCGACACGCGACAGATGTAGTGCCAGCGCCCGCGGATTCGGGCATACGTCTCGTCGACGCGCCAGTCGGGACCTACAGGATCGCGGTGCTTTCGGGCCACCTCGCCAAACAATGGAAGGAAGCGTTGTACCCAGCGATAGATGGATCGTGCTTTGATCGACCAGCACGCCGCGCTCGGCCAACCACTCGCTGAAGCTCGGCGTAGCTCAGTCGGTAGCGCACGTACCACCGGACGGCCAGGGCGATGATGTCGTCCGGGAAGCCAGGACCCGAAAAAGCCGAGCTGGAGCGGCGGGTGAAGCGGCGCCCGCATTCGCTGCAGCGGAGCGCTGTCCGCCGGGTTGGGTGGCCCCATCCTTGGTCACGATCGGCGAGCTACAGCGTGGGCAGGACATCGGCAATTCCTCCTGCTGAACCGTCAGCCTACCGGGCCCACGCTTCTGCAAGAGAACCCTCCTGAGAAACTTCAAGAAATTTTTGATCTGTTGGTCAAGATGGAAAGCGGATCGTAACAGGCATTCCGAGATCCATCGATTGTGCGATTCCCCTTCGGCCGGTCTACGCTCGAACACGACGCCGGCCGCTCGTGAGCTGGTACGCCAGTGACCTGAGTTGTCGGTCGGGCATGACCCCCGATCGTGATTGTGTTTGTCAGCCAGGCGCTGTCGCGGAGATCGTCGAGCGACGGCGGGACCAGCTTCAGCGGTCGAACTTTCGGCGACAGGTTCCCGCTGTGCCGTGTACCTCTGGCTCGCAACTCGATGACTTCTGCCCGTATAACTTCGGACTGAGGGGGCGACCGAATGAAGTCCTCAACCGCACTGCGTGTACTGCCCGCGCTGGTGCTGCTGGCAACTGCGTGTCAGCCCGCGCCTGGCGCGACGCCGACGGCGGCTGCTCCGTCGGCAGCCCAGCCAACCACTGCCACGGCAGCCAGGCCAACCGCCGCCCAGCCGGCCCCGACAACTGTTGCCGCGGCCGCGCAGCCGGCCACGAAGACCGGCGGTCAGGTGGTGTACGCGGTCGTCGGCAGCGACGTGCGCATTCTGAATCCCATTCTCCAGGCCGACACCGTTTCCGACGCCGTCACCCGCCGGATGTTCGAGCCACTGGTCCAGGGGGACCCCACGACAGGCGCGCCAATTCCCGCGCTGGCCCATTCGTGGACGATCTCACCCGACGGGCTGGTCTACACCTTCAAGCTCCGCGATGGGGTCAAGTTTCACGACGGCCACCCGATGACCGCCGACGACGTCAAGTTCACTCTCGACATCCTCAACACGCCGAAGGTGAAAACGCCGCGCACCGCCAGCGTCGAGAAGGTGACGTCAGTCGAAGCAGTCGATCCGCTCACGGTGCGCATCACGCTCAGCGAGGGGCTCTGCACGTTCCTGGGCAGCCTGGGCGCCCTGGGCATCCTGCCCAAACACCTGCTCGAGAACACCGCCGACCTGAACGAGGACCCCTTCAATCTCAAGCCGGTCGGGACGGGACCATTCAGCTTCGTCGAGTGGGTCAAAGACGATCACATC
>DASYKL010000494.1:0-4219 GCA_035995405.1 Chloroflexota bacterium | reverse complement strand
CGCTCCACCGAAGAGCGCTCCGGACTGTCGGCGCAGCTGACGATCGTCGGCTTCGACGAGAATGCCTCACGTCTGCCCCCGGAAGTCGAGACCGCGCTGTTTCGGATTGCGCAGGAGGCGCTGACCAACGTCATCCGCCATGCGCGAGCGACCTCAGTCCAGCTGCGGCTGCGCCGCGCGCAGCGGGCAATCACTCTCGAAGTGCGCGACGACGGCATCGGCCTGGCGGCGAACCCTCAGCCGGCTGTCGGCGAGCATCTCGGCATGTTCGGGATGCGGGAGCGCGCGCGGCTGCTTGGCGGTGAGCTGCGCGCCGCCTCTGCCAGCCCGCGCGGCACGCTGGTGACGGTCACGATTCCGGTGAGTGAACACGCGTGATCAGAGTGCTGTTGGCCGACGACCACACTATTGTCCGCGAAGGCGTGCGGCTGTGTCTCGAAGCGATGGGGGACATTGAGGTCGTCGCCGAAGCAGCAGACGGGGTGGCAGCCGTGCAGCTGACCGCTCAACTGCGGCCGGACGTCGCCGTCGTCGATCTGACGATGCCCCGCCTGAGCGGCGTGGAAGCAATCCGCCAGATCAAGCGCGACGTGCCATCAACGGAAGTCGTGGTGTTGTCAGTCCATGACAGCGAGGCCTACGTCGTCCAGGCGCTGCGCGCAGGCGCGGCCGGCTACGTGCTGAAACGCAATGCGGCGACAGAGCTGGCGGCGGCCATTCGGGCTGCCCATGACGGCCAGGCGTATCTCCATCCGAGCATTGCGCGGCGCGTTATCGACGACTACCTATCGCGCATTCACGCTTCGGAAAACGCCGCCACGGAGCCACACGAGCGGTTGACGCCGCGCGAGCGAGAGGTGCTGCAACTGGCCGCCGAAGGCCACAGCACACGAGCGATCGCCGGGCTGTTGTGCCTCAGCACCAAGACCGTCGAGCATCACCGCGCCAGCGTCATGACGAAACTCGGCCTGCATGGCCAGACGGAGCTGGTCAAGTATGCGATTCGGGCTGGCCTGGTCGAGTCAATCTAGCCTCGACGTCGGCACGCCGCGGCAGCGAGGCCTGTGCGCCGAGCTTGGTGGTCGCCAGCGCCCCGGCCATAGCGGCGAACCGGGCGGCACTGTCAGGCGCCTGTCCGTCGAGCAGCGCGGCGGCAAACGCGCCACAGAAGGCGTCCCCAGCAGCGGTCGTATCGACGACGTCCACCGGATACGCGGCGATGTCCGTCAGGCCGTCTGGCGTGGCCAGGAGCAGCCCGTCGCCGCCGAGTGTCACAATGACGAGCTCGGGGCCGCGCCGCCGCAGCGCCGTCACTGCCATCGTTGGGTCCGCCACGCCGCTGAACAGCGCCGCCTCACTGGCATTGAGCACGAGTCCCCACGCCGACTCGAGCAGCGCCGCGGGGACAGGTTGGGCTGGTGCGACATTCAACACCAGTCGCGCCCCGCGCCGACGCGCCAGGCGGGCGGCGGCGCCAACCGCGTCGAGAGGTACTTCTAACTGAGCGAGTACCAGATCTGACGCCCCCAGATCGCCCAGCGCTGTCTCGACCTGCTCGACAGACAGAGCCCCGTTAGCTCCAGGCGCGACAGCGATCAGGTTCTCACCCAGTGCGTCGACGACAATCAACGCGACCCCGCTCGGCCGCTCTTTGTTGACACGTAGCCAGGACGTATCCACGCCAGCGGTCACCAACGCCCCGCGAAGCGCCGCGCCAAACGCATCATCGCCCACGTTACCGACGAACGCCACGGGTGCTCCGAGGCGCGCCGCCGCGACAGACTGGTTGGCGCCTTTGCCCCCCGGCGTTTGGACGAGATCAGACCCAACCACCGTCTCGCCCGCGGTTGGCAACACAGGGGCGCGGATGACCAGGTCCATATTGGCGCTGCCGACGACGAAGAGCCGCCCGCGCGATGGTTTAACAGTCGGCTTAGCAGTCGGCTCGGCGGGTGGTGCCACTGAGTTGGACGTCCTGGATCAGCCAACCGGCTGCGACGCGGCGGAGCAGATAGATCTGGTCACTTTCTTCGCGCACGCAGCGCGTCTTGCGGTTCTGTGCATCGACCTCGTCGTACGTCCACACCTCGTGCGTCTTGAGCTCTGCCTCGGTTGGACTTCTGGGTGTGTTTGACAGGACAGTCAATTCGTAGGGTGTACCGCCGAGGATGTGCAGACCGCCCGACAGCAGGTGCTCCGCTTCCGTTCGTTCGAAGCTGAGCGCATCGGGGCTGAACGCGTCGGACAATGCTCTGAGCTTGCCTTCCTGGGGGTCCTTGTAGGCTTCAAAAACCAGGTCGAGCGCGTGCCGCAGCGCAATCTCGGGCTGGTTATTGGCGGCGACGGCTGTAGCGGTCGCGGCGGCGCTCGTGCGTGCGACGGCCGTCAGGGATGCTTCGGCTTGCACCAGCCTCGTCTCCGCAAGCGTCGCGCGGCCCTCGGCGAGCGCGAGCGCGGCATCTTTCTGGCGGGCCCAGACCGTGAGTCCAACGACGACGGCCAGCATACCCAGCGCGACAAGCCACGGAAACAACCGCCGCAGTAAGCCAGGTTCGCCTCCCACCAGACGCATACGCGAAAGCTCTCCTCCATTTTTTGCAAGTCCTGTTGCAAGTCGTCAGCACGCTCGTCGTAGGAGTAAAGCATGCCCATCCGAATACCGGTGCGAACGCGTCAACGCCTTTCCCATTTGCTGGCCGGACTCGCCGTCGTGCTGCTAGCGCTGGTGGCGACAGCCCATTCGACATACGCGAACCGATTCGGCCCGCCGTGGCAGGGGCGCGTCGCGGTCGACGTGGCAACCCTGTACAGCCAGGCCAACAAAGGCTCACCCGCGGTCGGCCCGCTCGTGCGTGGCGCCATCGTCGTCGTCGTCGGCGAGGCGACTTCGCCTGATGGTATGGCCTGGAGCCAGGTGCCCGATGGCTGGCTGCCTGCCAGTGATCTGGCCGAGGATTACACGCCCTGGATCGCCGAAGTGAGCGTGCCGAGCGTCTCGATCTATGCCCGGCCAAATACCAGCGAGCCGATTCGCCGCACCGCCAAACAGGCCGACCTGCTGCGCGTGACAGGTGTCTCGCCAGGCATCGAAGGCGACACAGGCACCTGGTGGTCTACCACCGAGGGCTACGTCGGCTTGCACACGTTGCGCAGCGGCACGTCCGATTGGGCCAGGAACTGGGTGCTGCCGGACGCAAGCCAGGCGAGTGCCGGCTGGTGGGGCAGCCTCCGCTCGCAGGCAAATGTCCGGGCTGCGCCGACCACGAAGGCGCCCATCGTTGGCTCGCTGGTGCCTGGCGACCGCGTCAAAGTGCTCGAGGAAGTCGCTGGCGACCCGGTTGGTACGAACACGGTCTGGTATCGCATCGACGGTGGCCGATTTGCTGGCGCGGTCATCCACTCGTCACTGGTCGCCAGAATGCCTGAACCCAAGCCCGTACTCGTCGCCCGGCCGGCCGACGCGCCCGAAGGCCTGGGCACCATCGCCGTCTCGCGCTCCACGTCCTCACTGACGTACCTGGACGTAACGAACACGCCCAAATTCACGACGTACGTCAGCCTGGGCCGAGCCGGCGTCGATACGCCCCAGGGCGAATACAGCACGCTGGGCAAGTATCGCTTCGACAACATGAGCAGCCTGACCGTCTCGAATGCTGACCACGCCTATCACCTGCCCAACGTGCCGTTCGTGCAGTATTACCTGGACGGCGGCTACGCGATCCACAGCACGTACTGGCATGACCATTTCGGGTTGGTTGAGAGCCAGGGCTGCATCAACGTCACGTGGACGGATGGCGCCTACCTGTTTTCGCTGACCGAGCCGATCGTTGCTGACGGTGACGTCGCCCGCTGGGCGATCGGCGCGCTGCCAGCCACGCCGCTGGTCATCACACCCTGACCCTACCGAACAGCTCCGCCGCGGGCTCGCGGGCGACGAAGATGGCCCGACCATCGAGGTGCGTCTCACTGAGGTTGACGATCGCCAGCTGGCCGCCAGCCTGCAGCGTTAGCTCGGGCAGTGTGGCCGCCGGGTAGACCCCCAGAGACGAGCCAATCACCAGGCAGAGCCGAGCGCTGGCATGGAGCTCTAGGGCCCTGCCGATGGTTTCAGGCGGCAAGCCCTGGCCGAAGGACACGGTCGTGGTCTTGAGTATGCCGCCGCAGGCAATACACATTGGTTCCTCCTCGCCTGCCTCCACCCGCGCGTGGATTGCCAATC
>DASYKL010000493.1:0-7076 GCA_035995405.1 Chloroflexota bacterium | reverse complement strand
TGACTGGCATGGGCGTGCCAGCCACGGTAGCGAGCATTGCTTAAAAAGTGAAGGACCCGCCTCCAACAAGCGGGTCCTTCACCGTGAAACGCGATCGGTGCCTCCACCGCTCGCGCCGGCGCTTTCGTGGGTGAACGATGGTTACGCGTTCACGACAGGGATCGACCAGGGGACGGTCCAACCGCAGAGCCAGTACCTTTTTTGGGGAGGGAAATCCCCAGAGCAGGGGACAATGCGACACCCGAGCGGGTGGCCGGCTTACGATCTCGCCGCAAGCGCGATGGCAGTTCCGAAGACGAGCAGCACCAACGGCACGTATCACGCGGCCGAAGCCCAAAAGGAACGCACGCGCCGCACGCGACTGCTCGTGGCGATTGGTGGTGTCATCTCGGCCATCGCCCTCGTCAATGTAGCCTCGATCAATGCAGATATGACCCGTCTCGAGCGGGCTGGTCCCGAACAGCTCGCGCTGGCCGGTGGCGCGCTCGGACACTTCATTCCGAGCATCCTGTCCAACCTGCAGCGGGCTCAGCAGGCGCCGAACATCGTCTCGGTCGGTCTGGCCGACGATCCGCGCCATTCGCTGCCATATGTGGAAGACAAGCGGGCCCTGGAGCGCTGGATGGCCGTGCTCGGGGTCAGCCTGGCTATGCTGTTCGTCGGTCTCGAGAGCAGGATCCCGAGCAGCACCGCCCATGCCCGATCGCCGACGGGCACGGACCTGTCGCGGCTCCTGATCCTGGTCAGTCTGGCGTACGGCTCCCTGTCAATCTTCGAGAGCGGCTAAGCCGATGGAGTACAGTGCCGTGGTGGCACCCGGTGAGGTTCAGGTTGTCGCGGCGCGACTGGATGCCCGAGTCACGGCCTCGGCCTGGGATCTCGCCACGCTCGACGAGCCGCAAATTGGCGAAGTCTCTGCCGCGACAGAAGTCGCGTTCTTTGCGCTGAAGCTGTCGGGCAAACGGCGCCAGGCGCGACGGGGCGGCCATCTCGGTCAGCTCGTCCGCAGTTTTGCGCTGGCGGCGTGCGTGGCACTGGCCAGTGTCGCGGCTGCCTGCGACAAACCCAACGCCGGACCAGAGGCGACGCAGGTCGCCATCAGCCAGCTGCCGCCGGATAATGCCAGCAGCGCAACGATTACCTCACCGCCGCGGGCTGGACCAGCCCTCTACTCCGACCTGCTGCTGTTGGATCCAGGGACGGACGCCCAGCCGTGGGCTATCGCCCTGGCGCGTGGGGGAGACACACCGATACTGATTGACCGGGTCGGTTCCGGCCTCGACACCGTTGGCGATGTCTACAAAGTGGCTGCCCAACCGGTCAGCGTTGGCACACGCGATGGCGCATCGCAGTTCCTGGACCCGCTGCAGCCTGCCGAATCCACAGGCAGTAACAACGGGTCGGTGAGCGCCGCGCGCGACCAGCTCGTTCAGCGCTGGGGTCAAGACGAGCGCTTCCTGGCCGCCACGCGAGCTATCAGCGGGCAACCGATCGTCCTCGACGCGGCGTACAACGCGCCTGCCGCGGTGGCCGCAGGCGGTACCCACACCTATCTGAACGGCGTGGTACTGCGGGTGGAACCGGATGCCGCGGCGCTGCAAATGGTCGACCGCAACCTGCTGGAGTCCGGTCAGCCAACGCGCGCCGAAGACGTGGTCAATGTCGCAATTCGGGCGAGCGAGAGGGCACTGTATGAACCGGGCCAGGTCGTCAACTTGCGCGACGTGGTGATGGATCGCCGCGACACCGACGTAAACGGTCAGACGACAACCGTGTACGTGGCCAATGCCGCGCTGGATGGTGCGCGCGTCGAACCTAGCGGCAGCGTCGATCTGCAGGCGCTCCTCCAGCCACGGTTGCAGCGCGTTGACCAGGATCTGACGACCCAGAGCCAGGAGTTGGCAGCGGTCGCACCGGCTGGCGCCGCGGCCCAGGCCACAGCCACACCAGGTGCGTCAAGCCCGGCCCAGCCAGTGATCGTCAACAACAACTACGGCAACCGCGGCCCGTCGTTCGTCGACGACTTCTTGATCTTCATGTGGCTGAGCCACTCTGGCTTCTACCGCGGACCGACGGTCATCATCAACAACCCGCCGTCGTACCCCGGCCGACCAGGCGGTGACGTGTATTACTCGTCGCCGCCAACCCCAAGCGGCTCGAGCCCATCGACGGTTGCGTCGTCACAGGCTGCATCGCGCAGCACGGCACTGGAGGCGGCTCGCTCGTCGGTTTCCGGCCAGTCCTCGGGTACCGGCGGTGGGGTCGCGGCGACCAACAAGTCAGCCTCTGATGCCTCCGCACATGTCAGCGCAGCAACCAGCAAGTCGGCTTCGGTAGCCGGCGACGTGAGCAGTGCTTCTGTCGGCAAGAGCATCGCTTCTGCCCCCAGTGGCTCGTCGACGACGGCGAGTCGCAGTGCTGGCGCGACGTCTGCTGGCTCGCGTGGCACTAGCGGCGTCTCGTCCGGCTCGTCCGGATCGAGTAGCGGTGGCAAGGGCATCAGCGGCAGCTCGGGCGGATCCAGCGGTTTCGGTGGCAAAAGCTCGAGCGGCGGCGGCGGCAGCAGCAGCAGCTAGAGCCAGTCACATCCGTCGGCTTGCCGCGCGGCTCCTTGACGCGACGGCGGATCCAGACGGCCGCGGTTTGCTGCTACGCGGCGAGGAGCATCAGCCCCGCACGCGCGAAAGTTTTGACCCCGCGGTCCTGATGCCGCTGCTGCGTTTGGCACGATTGGCCGACGCCGTCGCGGCGACGCTGAGCGATTGCCCGGATCTGCGCGTCAGACGCTCGGCCGCCGTGCTTGCGGCGCAGGCTCATCCCTTGCGGGTGGCGTTCGATGAGTGACGGCTCGCCCGAAGACGACCAGTGGCTGAAGGCACTCATCGAGCGTTCGCCGCTGCTGCCTTATGCTCGCCTGCGGCGTCACTGGCAAGAGCTCTTGCCCTGGCTGCCTGTCGCGGCGCGGTATGAGCTCGCCGCGGCGCTGGTGGAAGTCGAGCGCGGCTTGCCGTGCGTTTGAGTGTCGCTCATCGCGCTTGGCGGCGTTGGCAAGATGCGGCCGGACCTTGGCAAGGCTGGGGCGTCTGCCCGGCGTTAGTCGCGCCTGGCAGCGAAGCCATCACACCCCAGAGGCCCAGGGGCGACATCGCGGCCCGCGCCAATGCACTCGCGACCGACCTGGCCGCGACGCTCGCAAGCTCGGGCGCTACGCTTGTCCTGGCTGACCTGGCGCCTTCGCTGGGCGTGTCGCTCGCCGCACAGCTGTACGGGCGCGGCCTCGCACACCCTTTGTTGGTCTTGCCGCGCTGGCCATACGCCGACGCGGTGTTGCCGCTGGGCGAGCTCCTGTACACCCTGGTCGAGCTCGCTCCTCGTGCGGGCGCGTCGCTGCACGCCAGCCATGTCTGTCTGGTGATCGACGCCGAACGCGAACGAGCGGTCCCCAATCGCTCCAAACGGGCCGCGTCCGCGGACAATCGGTACCGCCTGGTGCCCTACGACCTGCCCGATCTGGCTGCACTCCGAGCGCGCGATGTCCAGCGCATCGTCAGGCTGGCGCATTCGTGAGATCTCGCCTGCCATCTCTCGACTATGGCGAGTACACCACCACCTGGGACCGAGTCGCAAAAGCTGGGCTGCGCGAATTGAATATCGACGCCTGGGCCGCCGGGCGGCGCTACCTGTCGCTGGCGACCCTGGTCCTCAGCAGTGCCGAAGCAAGCCAGCTCCGCGACGTCACCACCCGCTTTGGTGGACTGCTCGATGCTGCCGTCGACGGCATTCTGGCCGATCCCGATTGGTGGTCGGCGCTGGCGTGGCCGTGGCCAGCCATCGAGCTTGCCCGCCAGGAGCCAACTCACCCGAACGGACGCGCATCACTCTTTGGCCGCTTTGATTGCTTGCTCGACCACCGCGGTACGTGGCAGGTCATCGAGTTCAACGCCGATACACCCTCGGGCGGACGTGAGTCGAGCGGTTACGAGCCCGCCATCGCCCGGCTCCCTTCAAACGATGGCCTCCGACGCCTCCATACCACGTCGATTGGCAGCCACTTGGAGACGGCCATTCGGCAGCGCGTGGCCCAGCATGCGCGCCGGGTGAGATGCATTGGCATCGTCTCGTCGCACACCTGGCTAGAAGACATGGCCCAGGCGACCTGGCTCGCGCGGCGGCTGGAGCGCGCAGGTCTGGCAGCTCTCGTCGGCGATGTCACCGACCTGGCGGCCGACGGCGATCGAATCCTCCTGCGCGGCCAGCGCATCGACGCGCTCTACCGCTTCTATCCCGTTGAACGCTTGTATCGACATGCTGTGTTCGCGAGTCTGTGCGAAGCGGCGCTCGACGGTCGGCTGCTTCTGCTGAACGGCTTGCGCGCGTTTCTCGCGCAATCGAAAGCGTGCCTGGCCTGGCTCTGGAGCAATCGTTCGGTCCTCGACGTCGCTGCATGCGACACGATCGAGCGCCACCTGCCGCGCACCATCCTCGCGCGAGACCCGGCGGCCTTGGATCTGCTGGCCGACGGTGTCATCAAACATGTCAACGGCCGCGAGGGCGACTCGGTCGTGTTCGGCCGGACACTGGCGGTCGGCGCGCCGGAGTGGGAAGGGCGGCTCCTGGAAGGCGGCTACGTCATCCAGCGCGCCGTCGAGCAGGTTACGGTTGAAGACGTCGAGGTCGATGATCTGTTGCGTCGGGTGACTCGCGTGGCGCCAAAATTCGCGTGTGTAGGTGCGTTCACGATCGACGGTGCATTCAGCGGCTGCTACACACGCCTGGACGGACCGATTACGACTGCCCGGGCGACCTACGTCGCGACGCTGCACCAGACGACGTGATCCGCGGTCGCACATCGGCAGTGACCCGCAACAACGGCACACGTTGGCCGCGCTCGATGAGCACGTAGGTCTCGTTGCCGCCGCGATAGGCGCCAGCGTCAAAGCGCAATGTTGCGCGTAGCTCGACCTTGCGAACGCCGCCCAGGCGTTTCACCAGCCCGGCATGCTCGTCGCTCAGCGCGGCCACCACACGACCCGCGGCAACGATGCGCAGCACGTCCGTGTCGAGTTCGACGCTCGCGCCGAGGGCGACTAGCCGCCGCAGGAGGTCGACGCGCAACAAGCTGCCGCCGGCCATCGCCTCTGGTTCCCAGTCGACAAGCACCTGCCCCCGCCACAGCCGCGCCGCCGTCACTTCCTGGTGTCCGCCGAGATCGGTAGTCAGGTCGGCGTCAGCGTCAGCGAGCGCCGCCTCGACACGCGACAACGCATCGGTGACCGACGGCACGCGGGTACGATACCGCAGTGCGGAGCATGGATATAACCGATGTTCTGACGCGGGTCGAGAACGACAATGTGCGCTCGGTCCGCTTCCTGTATTGCGACCATGCCAACATCGTGCGCGGCAAAACCGCCCACGTTGCCGCGCTTGCCGATCACCTCGAGGCAGGCATCGGCTTGACCGTGGCCATGCAAGCGTTCACGCTGACCGAGCATCTGGCGGGTGGGACAAGACTCGGGCCTGTCGGCGAAATTCGCCTGGTGCCGGACCCGCGGACATTTGCGTTGTTGCCGTATGCGCCACGCGAAGCGCGCATGCTGTGCGACATGGTCACGCTCGACGGCACACCCTGGGAGCTGTGTCCGCGGACCTTCCTGAAGGACATCCTCGAGCGCACCGCCCGACACGGTCTCCGCGCTGAAGCAGCATTCGAGTACGAGTTCTACCTGGCCCGGCAAATCGACGACGGTCGGTTTCTGCCCGCCGACGACAGCCTCTGTTTCAGCTCAGATGGCATGGATCGGGCTGGCGCGGTCGTTGGCGAGATCTTCGACGCGCTCGAACAGCAGGGCCTGGAACCGCGGCAATATTATCCGGAGCTCGGGCCAGGCCAGCAGGAGCTGACTATCCAGCACGTGCCACTGCTCCAGGCGGCCGACCGCCAGATCGCCGTCCGCGAGACAGTTCGCGGGGTGGCGCTAAAGCAAGGCTATGTCGCCTCGTTTGCGCCGAAGCCATTCCCGGATTACGCCGGCAACGGCTGCCACGTCCATCTCAGTCTGTGGAACTACGACCGCAACGCCATGTATGACCCCAACGGTGAGTTCGGCTTGTCGCAGGTTGGGCGAGCTTTTATCGGCGGCGTGCTGGCGCACTTGCCAGGTCTACTGGCCGTGACGTGCCCCAGCGTCAATTCGTACTCCCGACTGGCCCCAAATATGTGGAGCTCGGCCTATACATGCTGGGGCCCGGACAACCGTGAAGCGGCGGTCCGCGTGGCGTCGCCATTCACGGGCCGCGTCGAAGCGAGCTCCAATATCGAAATCAAAGCCGTCGATGGCTCGGCCAACCCCTACCTGGCGCTCGGTGCGCTCCTCGCGGCAGGCCTCGACGGCGTCGAGCACAACCTTGATCCGGGCGAGCCGCTGCTCGGCAACCCTCATGTGCTCAGCGAAGAAGAACGCACCCGACGCGGCATTCGCCGCTTTCCGACGACGCTCGGAGAAGCAATCGGCGAGCTCGAGAAAGACGAGGTCTTGCTTACCGCGCTCGGTGAAGCACGGGCACGAGAGTTCATCGCCGTGCGCCGCGCAGAATGGGAAGACCTGGGCCTGCAATCGCTGGAACGCCAGATCGCCGCCCATTTCCGACGCTACTAACCAATGCCGGTCACATTTGAGGGGACGCTGCAGCCGAACGATGAGACCGGCGGCGCGTTCGTGGCAGTGCCGCCGCAGGTGATGGCGAAGCTCGGCCCGACCAAGCGGCCGGCCGTCGTAGTGGAGGTGAACGGGGTGGAGCTACGGACGACCATCGCCGCATACGGCGGCAAGTCGTTGATCGGCTTGCGCCGCGACGTTCGCACGGCGGCTGGCATCGCGCTGGGCGAAACGGTCCAGCTCACGGTCGCCCTCGACGACGCGCCGCGCACGATCGAGGTTCCCGCGGACTTTGCTGCCGCGCTGGCCGCCGATGCCGAGGCCTCGCGGATCTTTGACGGCCTATCGCATACGAATCGCAAAGAGTACGTCGCATGGCTGACCGACGCGAAACGGCCTGAAACCCGCCAGCGTCGCCTG
>DASYKL010000492.1:0-4528 GCA_035995405.1 Chloroflexota bacterium | reverse complement strand
TGAGGTCGACGACTTACGGCGCGCCGAGTAGTCGGCCGACAGAGCGCGGATCGTCTCTGGTGACAACAAACGCTGCTCGAAGGGCGCGAACGGGGGTGGTGCGATGATCGTCACCTGGCCCGGGTCCAGCTCCATGCTGACGATCGTGTCTTCCTCATTGCCAGCGCCGAATAACGAGATCGGCTCGCTGCCGATCGACTCGACCCGACCGCCTTCGACGCGGATTCCGCCGCCTTGCCGCAGGTCCACGCCGAGCAGACCCGGCAGCGAGCGGGCCGTCATCCGCGCAATCGCCCGATCTTCGTCGTAGCGCAGGGGGCCTCCGTCCAACAGCACGCGCGGCGCCCAACCCAATCCAGACACCAGCTCGTATTGCGTTTGGGCGCAAATCTTGTTCGCCAACAACAGCCCGCCCAGCGCGAGCCCACCGGCGCCAATTCCGACAACCGCCATGCCCTGTTTCGTCCGCGCGCGCAGCACGAACGCCAGGTCCGTCGCGAACATGGTGAAAAAGGCATCAAGCAGGTCGTCGGCAAACACCCACACGGCGCTAGCACCGAGCAGCTTTGAGAGCGCAACATCGGCTTGCGCGTGCTCGCGGTCCTTGATGACGAGCGACGTCGTGCGGCGGCCGTGATTGTTCAGGATGCGCCCGAGCTCGAGCGCGATCGGCGACGGTTCGCCACATTGCAGCAGGCAGACCGGTCCAGGCTTGTCGGGCACACCGACCAGCTCGAGTCCCAGTTTGACGGTCCGCTCCGCGTCGTCGACACGTGCAGACGCCATATACCGCGGCAATCCCACACGTTCAGCATCGACGGCTGGTACCCCTGGAGCACTCCCCCGAATGGGGGAGAGCGCCGGCCGCGCTGGAGCGAGAGCCGACTGACCGCACCCGTTGGGGAGAGTCGACACTCGCGCCGGAGCCAGCTCCGCCAAGGTTGGTTGAGCGCGACGTACTTTAGAGCTGGTAGGCGATCTCGCCGTGCTGACTGCTGTCCAGACCCAGGACCTCTTCGTCCTCTGGCACCCGCAGTCCAACCATCGCATCGACGGCTTTCAGAATCACGAACGTCATGATGCACGAGTACACCCACGACACGGCCACCGCGATTGCCTGGGTCACGAACTGCTGCGGGTTGCCGTAAAACAGGCCATTCGCACCCGCGCTGTTGACCGCCACCGTGGCGAACAGGCCCGTCGCTAGCGCACCCCAGGTGCCGCCGATGCCGTGCACGCCAACCACGTCCAACGCATCGTCGACGCCAAAGCGCTGCTTGATCAGATGGACGCCGAAGAAGCAGATGCCACCCGCGCCAAGGCCGATGATGATCGACGCCGGCACGGTCACAAAGCCAGCCGCGGGAGTAATCGCGACCAGGCCTGCAACAGCACCAGCCGCCGCACCGAGCACCGATGGCCGGCGATGCACCGCCCAGGACACAGTCATCCAGGTCAGCGCAGCCATCGCCGCGGCCGTGTTGGTGTTGACGAACGCTTGCGCGGCCAGTCCGCCTGACGTAAGCGCCGAGCCAGCGTTGAAGCCGAACCAGCCAAACCACAGCAGGCCTGCGCCGAGAACGACCATCGTCATGTCGTGGGGGTCCATGGCGTCTTTGCCCAAACCCTTGCGCTTGCCGAGGACGATTGCCGCGATCAGCGCCGACGCGCCGCTCGAGATGTGAACGACGGTGCCGCCCGCGAAGTCCAGCGCACCGAGCGCGTGTAGCCAGCCACCGGTTCCCCACACCCAGTGGGCGATGGGGTCGTAGACAAAGGTCGCCCACAGCAGGCTGAACAGGACGAAGGCCTTGAAGCGCTTGCGCTCGGCAAATGCGCCAGTGATCAGCGCGGGGGTGATGACAGCGAACATCATCTGGAAGACCATGAACGCCAGGTGCGGCACCGTCGCGGCGTAGTCAGCGTTGGCGTCCTGGCCGACACCATTGAGACCAATCCATTGCAGGCCGCCGATGATGCCGATACCTGTATCGGGGGAAAACGCCAGTGAATAGCCCCACAGCACCCACTGGACGCTGATCAGCGCCAGGATGAACCACGAGTGCATCAACGTCGACAGGACGTTCTTGCGGCGGACGAGGCCGCCATAGAAAAAGCCGAGCGCAGGGGTCATCAGCATGACGAGCGCCGCGGAAGCCAGTAACCAGGCGGTATCGCCGCTACTGATGGCTGAAGCTACAGAATCAGGCATACGCGAATGTCTCCTTCCCTTGAATCGCAGAAAGGAGCGTAGGTCGCACGTCCGATAAGCGACTCCGGACGAAAATGCCCAAAATGACCGCCATCGTTTGTGCAGTCAGCACAAACGCCGAGCGC
The DNA here is from genome assembly GCA_035995405.1 of Chloroflexota bacterium. Classification (GTDB taxonomy): domain Bacteria; phylum Chloroflexota; class UBA6077; order UBA6077; family CF-72; genus CF-72. The sequence continues at coordinate 2,191 of DASYKL010000492.1, read as the reverse complement.
CCCGCATGGCGGCTCTAACCGTTTGGGAGAACGCGTTGGGGCAAACCGCACGAAGGCGGCTGTCTTCAGCGGGCTGCTTGCTCTGGCGTCAGCGCTTCGTCCACCAACATGACAGGGATACCGTCGCGGATCGGATAGTGGCGCTGGCACTCAGCACAGACCAGATAATTGCCTTGCCGCGTCACTGGCTGCTTGTCCAAAGGGCAGGCCAGAATCGACAACAGCTCGGCATCGACGTCGCCGCCCAGCTGCGGCGGTTCAGTGGACATCGTTGGCGGCTCAGCCTCTGGCCAGGATACCGCGCTGTTGCTGGTCGAGCTTCGCTTCCACCACCAGGCCGCGCCACCAGCCGCAAACAACAAGACTAACAACCGCTTCACGCGCGCACCTCCGTGGTGTGTGGCAGAAAAGTCGGCCGCTGTTGCTCGAACGTAGCGATGTCAGCCGCATGCCGCAGTGTCAAACCGATGTCGTCCAGGCCATGCAGCAGACGATGCTTGACCGACGGGTCGATATCAAAAGACGCCAGCGTGTCGCGCGCATCGGCCACCGTCTGCTGCTCCAGGTCGATAGTCAGGCTGTACCCCGGCTCTTTCATCGCACGGTCCAACAGCTGGCGGACGACGGTTTCCGGCAGGACCACTGGTAAGAGTCCGTTCTGGTAGCAGTTGTTCCGGAAAATATCACCAAACGACGGCGCAATGACGGCCCGGAACCCGAACTGCTGCAGCGCCCACGGAGCGTGCTCGCGCGATGAGCCGGAGCCGAAATTGCGCCCCGACACCATGATCGAGACGTCCTGGTACTCAGGCTTGTTGAGCACAAAGTCCGGGTTCGGCGTTCCATCCGGTAGGACGCGCCAATCGAAGAACAGGCCTTGTTCGAATCCTGTCCGCGAGATGCTCTTCAAGAACTGCTTGGGAATGATCTGATCTGTATCAACGTCGAGGCGGTCAAGCGGCGCGACCTTACCGGTGTGCTGCGTAAAAGGATCCATCGTTACGATCCGCTCCAGTCGCGAATGTCGACAAAGTGCCCAGCGACGGCTGCCGCGGCCGCCATTGGCGGACTCACCAGGTGTGTTCGGCCACCTTTGCCCTGGCGGCCCTCGAAATTGCGGTTGGACGTACTGGCGCAACGCTCACCTGGCTGCAAGATGTCCGGGTTCATGCCCAAGCACATGCTGCAGCCGGCCTCGCGCCACTCAAACCCGGCGGCCAGGAAGACGTCGTCCAGGCCTTCCGCTTCTGCCGCCACCTTGACCTGGTGCGAGCCTGGCACAACCATTGCTCGGACCCGCGGGTGAACCTGCTTGCCACGGACTACATCCGCCGCGGCCCGCAGGTCCTCGAGCCGACCGTTCGTGCACGAGCCAATGAACACGCGGTCGAGCTGAATGTCCTGGATGGGTGTCAGCGGCTTGAGGTCCATATAGCTGAGCGCCCGCTCGAGCGACTGGCGATCGTCTTCCGAGCGCATGGCAGCAGGATCTGGGACGCGACCCGTGACCGGCGCAACCATGCCCGGATTGGTGCCCCAGGTGACGTGCGGCACGATGGTCGCCGCGTCGATTTCGACGCTCCTGGCGTACGTCGCACCGCGATCAGTTCGCAGCTGGCGCCAGTTGTCCAGCGCTTCCTCCCAGGCGGCACCCTGAGGGGCGTGGGGACGTCCTTCGAGATAGGCGAACGTAGTGTCGTCGGGGGCGATGAGACCGGCCCGCGCGCCACCTTCGATGCTCATGTTGCAGACCGTCATGCGGCCTTCCATCGACAGCTTGCGGATGGCGCTGCCCGTGTACTCGATCACGTGCCCGACGCCACCGCCGATGCCGATACGACCGATGATCGCCAGCACGATGTCTTTCGCCGTGACTCCCAACGGCAGGTCACCTTCGACGCGCACTTCCATCGGCTTTGGTTTGCGCTGCGGCACGGTCTGCGTGGCCAGTACGTGCTCCACTTCGCTGGTGCCGATACCAAAGGCAAGCGCGCCGAGGGCACCGTGAGTACTCGTATGGCTGTCGCCGCACACGATCGTCAACCCTGGTTGGCTCAACCCGAGCTCCGGCCCGATGACGTGCACGATGCCCTGCAGCGGGCTGAACCGGTCTTCGAGGCGCACCCCGAACTCCCGACAGTTGTGCGCCAGCGCTTCGAGCTGCGCCTGGGCAATGGTGTCGGTGACGGGC
>DASYKL010000491.1:0-6981 GCA_035995405.1 Chloroflexota bacterium | reverse complement strand
TCCTGGGGGACGACGCGGGAGGCGAGACCGCGTCGGAGAGCTTCCTCAGCGCCGATCATGCGGCCGGTCAGGACCAGGTCCATGGCCACGAATTTGCCGAGGCTGCGGGTCAGACGTTGTGTGCCACCCGCGCCCGGGATGAGGCCAATATTGATCTCCGGCTGGCCAAAACGAGCGTTCTCACCGGCGATCAGGACGTCGCACAGCATCGCCAGCTCGCAGCCACCGCCGAGCGCATAGCCGCCCACCGCCGCGATCAATGGCTTGCTCAGGCGGGTCAATCGGTCCCAGAGGCCGATCGTGTTGCGCACGAGCATCTCGGCGGCCGACGCGTCGGCCATCTCCCTGATGTCTGCCCCGGCGGCGAACACGGTCGGGCCACCGGTCACGACCATAGCCCTGATCGCTGGGTCGGCATCGTGCTGCTCGAGCGCATCCACCACCTCACGCATGAGTGGACCGGCCAGGGCATTGAGCTGCTTGGGCCGATTGAGCGTCACGATGCCTACTGGTCCATCGACGTTCGACAGGACGTACTCGTACATAGCCTGCCCAGGGTAGCGAGTCTGCGACCCAGGCAAATCGTTGACACCCGCAAAAGTGAGTCCTAAGATCGGAAAAATTGGTCGGACCATCCATCCATTTGGAGGTGGAGCGAGATGCAGCAAAACGGCTCGGCGACGGTTACGGGGTCAGCCTCCTGGTCTGTTGAAGTGGTGTACCGCGGTATTTTTCAAAAGCGGCTCGCCAATCGCATTTCTCGCGGGGTGGTGCTGGGCGCCAGACGCGAAGGCAAAGTCGGAACCGCCTTCGCCCGCTATGGCGACTCCCCGGAACGCAATGGTGTGCCGGCAAAGAATTTCGCCGTGGTCGCCACCGACGACGTCGAGTTGGAGTCCTCGCTCGCCCGCTATGAGCCGACCAATGTGGACGTTTCGATCGTCGTCGACGACACGATGTGCAAAGGAATCGAGTCATGGGCCTGGTACGGCATCCAACCCATCAACAAACTCGTCCTACCGGGCGGCACACTGATCGTGACGTCGGCGCGGGACGCCGACGATCTGCTGCGCGCGATCAAGGTCAAGCCGTATGCCTATACGCTGGCGGTCGTCCCGAGCCAGATCCACGCTGGTGTGTTCGCCCCTGAAGGCTCGGCCAGCTTCGCCGGGTTGTGGCTCGACAACGACGACGACACCGACTTCAACTGCCTGGCGGCCGTGGCCAGGGTCGCCCCAGCGATCATCTCACTCGACGCTGTCCTGGAGATTGTCCGCGAGCGAACGGGTAGCGAAGCGCGGGTCGAGGCAGTTAAAGCGATCTACGGCCAGATTCAGCTGCGGCAGGTCCAACCTGGTGAAGGCAGCACGATCGAGTACGAGGAGTACACCAAGCCCGGCTGGACCAAGATGCGCGAGGGGATCATCGTCGAAGCGATGAAAGTCGGTACGCGCAACCCGATCTATAAGAAGTGGAGCACGCGCACGCGGCGGCCGCTGGTCAACTTCGACACCTGTATCAAGTGCACCCAGTGCTGGCTGCAATGCCCCGACGAGTGCTTCGAAGTCACGCCCGAAGGGACCTACGAGGTGGTCTACGAGGCGTGCATCGGCTGCAGTATCTGCGCCGAAGTGTGCCCGGTGCCGGACTGCATCACGATGGTCAACGAGCTGCAGTTCGATACCAACGACAACCTGTACCCGCTCTACCAGAGCAACCGCGACGAGTACAACCGTTTTCTCGAGCTGCACAACATCCCGCTACATCCAGAGCTGATCGATCGAGCGAAGAAGACGGCAGCGGTCCACGCGCAGCCGACGGCCGGGTTAGAGGCTGTGCCGGCGTCGACAGCGGTGCCGCCGGCGGTTCTGCCGAAGACGCCAGTGGTCGCTGGCGGGGAGGAGTAGTCCCGATGGTCATCGCTGTCCGACCCGAACCTGTCGTGCCGTCGTCGGCGGCCGCGAAGAAGATCGAAGGCGAAGAAGAGCTCCTGCTCACGGGCTCAGAAGCGATCGCTCAAGCGCTTCGCCTGGTCGATGTCGATATCGTCGCCGCCTATCCCATTCGACCCTATGACGCGGTGATGCAAGCCGTCGCCAGCATGGTCGCCAACGGCCAGATGGACTGCGAGTACATCGTCGCCGAAGGCGAGCACTCCCAATTCGAGATGGTCAAGCACGCCAGCGCGGTCGGCGCGCGGTCGTTCGTCGGCTCGTCAGGCGTGGGCTGGTTCTACGCCTTCGAAGCGATCGCCGTGACGGCGGGGTTGCGCTTGCCAGTGGTCGCCAACGTCGGCAATCGCGCCCTCGACGATCCTGGCGCATTCGGTGTCGAGCACAACGATGCTCTCGCCGTACGCGACCTCGGCTGGCTGATGACCTGGGTCGAGACCGGGCAGGAGGCGTTCGACGCCGCGGTCATCGCCTACAAAGTGGCGGAAGACCCGCGCATCATGCTGCCCTGCGCGGTCAGCACCGACGGCGCGTTTTTGACCCACTCGCAGCACCTGGTCAAGATCCCGCCGAAAGCCCTCATCGACGGCTTCCTGCCGCCCTATCAGCTCGGCGATCGGCTGTTCCACCCGGACAATCCGATCACCATCGCACCGCAGGTCGACCAGGATTGGCTCACGGAGATCCGCAAGCAGAATGACGCCGCCATGCGCCGCGCACCAGAAGTGATTCGCGAGGCCTATCGCGAGTACTACGAGCTGACTGGTCGCCAGAAGGAGCCGTTCATCGAGGAATACATGACCGACGACGCGGAGTACGTGCTGGTGGGTCAGGGAACGATCGCGATGCCCGGCCGGGTGATCGTGCGACGCCTGCGCGAACAGGGCCACAAAGTCGGTTTTGCTCGTCTGAAGTGGTTCCGACCATTCCCCACGGAAGAGGTTGTCGAGCGCCTGAGTCGCTTCAAAGGCGTCGGCATTATCGACCGCGATTACAGCTTTGGCTCGCCGCATCACGGTGGCGTGCTCTACACGGAGTTCCGCGCCGCCTTTTACGACAGCCCCAAGCGGCCGGCCATGATCAACATCATCGGTGGTCTGGGCGGTCGCGAGTTCACCGCTCCTGATGGTCAGCAGATGTTCAACTTGCTGCAGCAGGCCGCCGCGGGCGACCTGAAGACCAACGTTCACTGGATCGGCGTGCGGGAGTAAGCACATGACGCTCACCATGAATCCACCGACTGATGTGGTCGATCCGATCGACCTTAGCTCAATCAAGACTGTCAAGCAGGTCCCGTACACCGAGTACTTCGTCTCTGGTCACCGCACCTGCCAGGGCTGCGAAAGCGCGCTGGTCATGCGCTACATCGCCAAAGCAGCTGGCCCGCGCACGATCGTGCTTGGCTCGACAGGCTGCATGTACGTGGCGAACACCAGTTATTACACGACGCCATGGGTCGTGCCGTGGATGCATACGCAGCTGGGCGCCGCTGGCTCGGCAGCTCTCGGGGCAGCAGCGGGTCTCAAAGTGCTGATGCGCAAAGGCAAGCTGAAGGATGAGCCGATCAACGTCATCGCCTTCTGCGGCGACGGCGGCGGCGCGGACATGGGCCTCGGCGCGATCTCGGCGGCGCTGACGCACGCCGAGTACCGCTTCCTGATCATTCTCTATGACAACGAGTCGTACGCCAATACGGATATTCAGCTGTCCGGATCAACGCCCTACGGCGCGGTGACCACCTTCTCGCCGACGGGCAAGAAGAAGCGACTCATGCACACGAGGTGGAAGAAGAACACGCCTGGCATGCTCGCGGCCGGCCACCCCGACGCGGCCTACATCGCCACGGCGTGCGCGTCGTACGGCGTGGACTTCATGAACAAAGTCCGCAAAGGTCTCGCTGCTGGTGGCCCGGCGTTCATTCATACGCTTGATCCGTGCCCCAAGGGCTGGCACTACGACCCGCAGCTGTCCCATGAATTGGGCAAACTCGCTGTCGAAACGGGCATCTGGTCGCTGTGGGAGATGGAGGATCACACGGTCAAGCTCAACGGCACGACCCGATCGATTGCCACGGGACGGGCCAAGCGCAAGCCAGTGCGCGACTACCTCTCCCAGCAGGGGCGCTTCGCGCACTTCAAGGACGAGGACTACGAGTTTTTCCAGCGACGCGTCAACGAGCAGTGGGATAACTGGGTCATTCCGGGCGTCGTGTCGTTTGCCGTCGAAGCTGGGACGCCAATGAACGTGCCATCCGCCGTGGCCGCCGCGGCTACTGCCGTCGTCGAGTCGCCCGTCCTGGAGACGGTCTAAGAAGCGCCTAACGCGGCGATCTCTTCGTCGCTGTAGCCGACTTCGCGCAACACCTCCGCCGTGTGCTCGCCGAGCAGCGGCGGAGGACAGCGCACCTCCGGGCTCGTTTCCGACAGGCGAAAAGGAAAGCCTGTCGTTTGCAGGTCCGGCACTTTCGGGTGCGGTGTGGGCAGAGCCATCTGGAGATGCTGGCTCTGCGGATCGGCGAAAACTTGCGCCAGGTCGTACACCGGCCCAACCGGTACCTCAGCAGCTTCCAGCCGCGAGATCACCTCGGCCATGGTGAGCCTCGCCAGGCGGTCTTCGATGAGCGCGCTCAGCGAGTCGCGGTTTGTCACCCGGTCGGCGTTCGTCGCGAACCGAGCGTCCGAAGCCAACGCCGTCAGGTCCAGTGCGTTGAGAAAACGCTGCCACATGGGCTCATTGGCGGCGGCGACATTGATATAGCCATCGCTGGCTTTGAACATCTCGTATGGCGCGATGCTGGCGTGACGATTGCCGATGCGCGTTGGTGCGCTGCCGGTGGCGAAGTAGCGGCCGGCTTGATAGGTCAGCAAGCCGACCTGGCCGCCGAGCATCGAGGCGTCGATGAACTGACCTCGCCGCGCCGGGTCGCGATCGCGCCAGTACAGCGCCGACGCTACAGCGAACGCGGCGAACATACCTGCCGTGATGTCGGCGATTGGCACGCCAACGCGGGTCGGGCCGCCGTCCTGTTCGCCAGACAGGAACTGGACGCCGCCCATGCCTTGCAGGATCGCGTCATACGCTGGCTGGCGGGCGCGCGGTCCAGTCTGGCCGAAGCCGGAGACGGCACAGAACACCAGCGACGGGTTGAGCTCTCGCGCTTTGTCGTAGCCGAGGCCGAGGCGCTCCATCGTCCCGGGCCGGAAGTTCTCGACCAGCACATCAGCCGCCAAAATCAGCCGCGTCAGCGCTTCGAGACCCGTCTGTGACTTGAGGTCAAGAGTGACGCTGCGCTTGTTGCGGTTGACACTCAAGAAGTAGCTGCTCTCACCATTGATGAATGGCGGACCCCACTGGCGCGTCTCGTCGCCAGTGCCCGGCAGCTCGATCTTGATCACATCGGCGCCCATGTCGCCGAGCAGCAACGTGCAATACGGACCCGCCAGGGCGCGCGTCAGATCGACAACTCGAATACCGGAGAGGGGGCCAGTCATCCTGGTGGTGAGTAAACAGTACCGAGTACTCGGTAGCGTGTGCGCAGTACGTCGTACGCGGTACGCGGCACGCGGCACGCGCCGCTCGGGGTAGACTGCCCGCCTGATGGGCGACTCGCTCGCCGCGATCGGCGCCGACGTGCGCGTCTGTCGCCTCTGCACACTTTGTCAGACCCGCACCGAAGCCGTGCCTGGCGAAGGCGACCCGCAGGCCGAGATCATGTTCATCGGTGAAGGGCCCGGTTTCAACGAAGACCAGCAAGGTCGACCGTTCGTCGGCGCGGCAGGCGGACTGCTCAGCGACATGCTCCGCGTGATCGGCTTGCGGCGCGAGGAAGTCTTCATCACCAACGTGGTCCGCTGCCGACCGCCGGGCAATCGCGATCCTCTGCCGGCTGAGCTTGCCGCGTGCGACACCTATACCCAGCGCCAGATCGAGGTTCTCAAGCCCAAGTTGATAGTCACGTTGGGCCGTTTCTCGATGGCGCGGTTCATCGGGGCTGGCCCGATGCGCGAGCTGCACGGGCGCGCCCGCGAGTGGAACGGGATCACCTGTCTGGCGATGTATCACCCCGCGGCTATCTTGCGCACCCCGACGCCGGCGATGCGGAGCATGTACGAAGACGACTTTCGGAAAATCCCACTCCTCCTCGCTGAAGCACGAAAAAAACACGAGGCGCTCAAAGCGGCAGCTGCTGCTGTCGCGGAGTCTTTAGCCCCGCTCGATCAGCTGCCGTTGTTCTAGAGCCATGAACCACGTGGAGAAGACCCTGCCGTCGCAGACGACGCTGCACCTCACGGCGCAAGCGCCCGATGACCTCGACGCGCGCACGTCCGAGCGAATCGGGCCGCTACTGCTGCTGCTGGCGGCTTGTCTGGCGATCATCGTGTTCCTGCCACCAGAAGGTCGGGTGTCCGTGCCACTGCACGATGCGCTCGAAGCGTTGCTCGGGCGCGCGGCGTTCGTCCTGCCAGTTGGCTTCGCGCTCGGGGGAGCATTGCTGCTGGCGCACGCGTTGCGACCAGACGTCGTCCTGCCACGCCGTCGTCTGATCGGCGTCGGCATCCTCCTGCTGGCGGTGCTGACCAGCGAGCACCTGCTCGGTGGCGAACGGAGCGGTACGGGCCTCGTTGGCGAGTGGCTCGCCAGGCTCACACTCGACTTGCTTGGCTCAGCTGTCACGGTGCTGCTGCTGGTCACGGCGCTCATCGTCGGGACGCTGATGGCATTCGACATCCATCCTCGCCTGCCGGTCCTGAAGCCACAGCCCACGACCCAGGCGGAGCCACATGCAGAGAGCTAAGCACCTGCCGTCGGCGCGAGTCGCCTTCATGCGCGTCGGCGGGGACGGGATCGAAGTCTGGCCAACGCTGCTGCTGTTGGCGCTGTATGCCGTCGTCTATTTGCATTTCGCCGTGCAGCTCTCTGAGTTTCCCTTCGACCTGGACCAGGGCGAAGGCTATGACGCGTGGAGCGCCTGGCTGATCAACCTCGGCCAGATGCCGTACACCAACAACGCTGCATTTCCGTACTACTC
>DASYKL010000490.1:0-1609 GCA_035995405.1 Chloroflexota bacterium | reverse complement strand
AGCCGCGAACGGGCGGATGCACACCGTCAGAGCGCGGCTAGCTCGTCGCGGGGGGTCGCCCCGGAAGTGAGTGCGTAGCGCGCAGCGCGGAGCAACGAACGGGGGCGGGGGGCCGCAGGCTCCCCCGATCCGTACACGTCACGGGTCGACCCGTATCAGGTATTGGGCAAGCCGGTGGCGAGATTGGAAACCACCTCCGCACGCGGCAGTCGGAGCAGGATCTGCGGTGCCGCGATCACTTTTGTCGACCTGGTCCCACCGCCCAGGACGATCCGCTCTCGCTCGACCACACGTGCATCAACCCAGATCGGTAAGTCTGGCGGTAGTCCGAATACGGTGACTCCACCAATCTCCATACCCGTAAGCGCGCGGGTCTCCTCGGCCGGCGCGAACGACGCTTTGCGGGTCCCCAGGCGCTGCCTGACCGCGCGATTGACGTCCAACCGCGTCGTCGCCAGCACGACGCACGCGGCATAGACCGGCGGGTCGGATTTGCCGATCACCAGAATCGTGTTGGCCGAATCTTCGGGCGAAAAGCCGTACGCCGCACAAAAATTGGCGGTATCCGCCAGGGCTGGATCGCACGGAAAAATCTCAAATGGCACGCCCAGGGTTTCGAGCTGCGCCTGGACGGTCGAATCGATGCTCACCCGGGCGAGTGTAGCCGTGCGATCATGGACCAGGACCACCTTATGGCAGCACTCACCGCGTTGCGGTCGCTCACTCAGCGCGACCCGCGGCGACTTAGCGTTCTGAGCGTCCAGAGCCCATTTTCCGTGCTCAGCGCCCTCAGCCTGTTCAGCTTTGCCAGCATCGGCTCCATCGCCTGCTCGGGTTGCCTCCTGTCGATCGGCTCAACAGGCAGCATCCTGTCCATCGGCAGCGCCGGCAGCATCTTGTCCATTGGCAGCGCCGGCAGCATCCTGTCGATCGGCGCCAGCGGCGGACTACTGCAGCGCGGACGACGCAAAGAAGCCTAGAGGCTACGCCAGAGCTCGTACTGCTCCCGCGGCGACTCGACCCACTCACCGTGCAGCGCGCCGTCAGCGCCACGCGTCACACCATTGACTTTGCCCTGGCGTGCGGCGCGGGGTGAGACGACGTCGACCACCGCCGGCACGTCCGCCTGCAGCGCCTGCCCATGAATGTGCCAACCGCTCACAGGTAGCTCGCGGAAGGCGGCGACGATCGCCGCCGCGTCGCAGTCAGCCAGAAACGGCACCGCCACACCAGGAACATCGTCGGCCGCAAACCAGGCGTTGTATTCGCTCAGACGAGCGTCTTCGGCATGCGGCCCAAGCAGCCCGTACACCCGCGTGGTTTCGTCCAGTCGCCCGACGCGATACACATCGCGCATTTCGCGCGCCGTGATCTGGCCCGGCGCCGTGCCACTGCCGGTATCGAGCGCGGCGTAGGTCAGGACGCAGGTCGGCTCGCGCAACGCCAGGACCCTGGTAAGCATCCCGTGTTCGCCCATGGCTATGGCAATCGTCGGTTGGTCCGCCTGCGCAAACGTCCGCGCCACTTCGAGGCAGTCCCGCACATCGTGGGCTGTGCCGACCACTTTGACGACGTCGCCGCCCAGTCGTGCCAGCTCGACCCACCACTC
>DASYKL010000489.1:0-12060 GCA_035995405.1 Chloroflexota bacterium | reverse complement strand
CTGGTGCGGCTGGGGCGCTGGTCCGGCACACTGCACACCCGCGCCAGCGACACGCCCGGTGAAGTCGCCGAGCAGCTGTCGCGTCAGGTGCCGCGAGCCCAACCCGCTATCGACGATTTGACCAACGCCTATATCGAAGGCACGTATTCGCCGCGCCCGCCCGCCCGCGATCCATGGCCGATCTGGCTAGGCGCGCGGCGGGCGATCGTGCGAGGTCTGTTCGGACGGCGACTCGGCGGCTGGTTTGGCGAAGACGCCCCGATTGCGCCGGCGCCGAAGAGTCACCCAGAGCTGCTCAAGCGCTGGGGAGGACGGCGGCGGCAGGACTGAGTGCTTCGCGCAGGAAGCGCTCGACTTTGACAAAGTACCCATCGGGGTCGCTGTCTCGCGCGCCGACATGATGCGCATCAGGCACGATCCACAGCTCTTTAGGCTCCTCGGCCGCCTTGAAGAGCGTATAGGCATGGCGGACGGGCACGATTTCATCAAGTACGCCGTGGGTGACCATGATCGGCCGTGGCGAGATCTGACTGATCACGTCGACCGGCCGAAGCTGAGAAGCGTCGACATGGACGATCCACTTGGCCCACTGCATCGCGATGGGGGCGATCGGGAAGTGCGGTACGCGGGTAACCAGTTTGAAGCAGTAGCGCGCGGCATCGACAAAGGACGCGTAGGCGCTATCGGCAACCACCGCCGCAATGTCGGACGACCGGGCGGCGGCCTGGATCGTCGCCGCGGCCCCCATCGAGAAGCCGACCACGCCGATTCGCGTCGGATCGACCTCGGGCCGCTTCTTCAGGTACTCGACCGCGCCCAGCACATCGTTCGTTTCCAGGTGGCCGACGCTCGTGAAGCGGCCGTCGCTCATGCCGTGGGCACGGAAGTCGAAGCACAGCACGTTGTAGCCAGCTGCTCTGAAACGCAACGCCAGAGGCAGACACTCACGCCGACCGGTCCACACACCGTGGCACAGGATAACGGCCGGCCCAGGCCCGGAGCCGTGCGCATCGAAGAACCAACCGCAGATGCGCATCTTGTCCGCGGCAGAGGGGAAAGTCACTTCTTCCGCTGCACCTTCAGGCGGCTCATCGCTGCCCCATTGGCCGCGCGCCCGGGCGTACTGGTAGACGAGGTAGCCGGACAACCCACTCACCAACGCCGCGGCGGCGCCCGAGACGCCCAGGGTGGCTGCCGTTGTCAACAGCGCGTAACGCAGCAAGGGTGTCGCTGAGCCAGATTCAGCCAACGAACCGCGAGTCGCGCGCTGCGTCTCAACCGCCATTGCACTACCTTTGTTCTTCCCTGCTCGCCAAGCATAAACGCAAGAAGCGCACCAATTGGAGCCTTTTCTGTAAGCGTTCGGGCGGCGAGTGCGTTTGTTTGCCACAATTCGACCCGAACAGCCATGCGACCCAGACTCAGCGCTGCATTGATGGCAGGTCGCGCGGCGGCCGTGCTGAGCCGACGGCTCGGCCGAGGCGGCGGCACCGTGATCGCCGGCCATCTCGTACCACGCATTGCGCCATGGGCGCTGCGCGACGTGACGCGGTCACTGCCCAATGGCAGCATCGTCGTGTCAGGCACCAACGGCAAGACGACGACCACCCGTTTGCTGTCGCACATTCTCAACGCCGCCGGCATGCGGCCGCTGCACAACCGGGCCGGCGCGAACATGCTCTCGGGTTTGTTCACGGCAGTTGCCCAGGGCACCGACTGGCAAGCACGGCCGCGCGGCGATGTCGGCCTGTTCGAAGTTGACGAGGCGACGGTGCCGCGCGCGTTGCAGCACATCGAGCCACGCATGCTGTTGTTACACAACATTTTTCGCGATCAGCTCGATCGCTACGGCGAGGTCCACTTTGTTGCCAACCTGTGGCGCGACACGGTTCGCCGCCTGTCCAGCCGGAGTATGGTGCTGGTCAATGCCGACGACCCGCTGGTGGCCGGCATTCTCGCGCCGGGTGGCGATGCCGCCGCCGCGTCAGCACGGCACTCGAGCTATGGCATCGACGACCCGGCCGTCGGCACGCCGACGTTGCCGCATGCCGCGGACGCGCGCCTGTGTCCGATCTGCGGCGCGCCGCTGCGCTACGAGCTGGTCTACTATGGCCACCTCGGCCATTACGTGTGCTCGCGGTGCGACTTCACGCGGCCCACGCCAACCGTGAGCGCGACGACCGTCGAGCTGCTCGGCGACGCGGGCTCAAACCTGACGATTGCGACACCGGAAGGCGTGATCCGCGCTCGGTTGCAACTGCCCGGTCTGTACAACGTCTATAACGCGCTGGCCGCCGTGGCAGTCAGCAGCGAGCTTGGCATTCGCCGCGACGTCATCGCCCGCGGGCTGGAAACGTTCACCGCCGCGTTCGGTCGGCTCGAACGCATCCAGGTGGAAGATCGCACCCTGTTTCTCGCGCTGGTCAAGAATCCAGTTGGCTTCACTGAAGTGTTACGCACGGTGCTGGCGCCGCCCGGCCGCCGCACGCTGCTCATTGCGATCAACGATCTGTTCGCCGACGGCACTGATGTGTCGTGGTTGTGGGACGTCGAGTTCGAACGCTTGCAAGACCGCGTCAACGTCGTCGTGTGCACCGGCCTGCGCGCGGAGGACATGGCCGTGCGACTCAAATACGCCGGGGTCGAGCCCGACCGTATCAGGGTCGAGAGCCACCCGCGGCGGTCGATCGAGATGGCCCTGGCGGCCGCCGAGCCGGCGGAGACGGTCTATGTCTTGCCCACCTATACGGCCATGCTCGCGCTGCGGGACATCTTGCGCCAGACCGGCTACGTGCGCGGCTTCTGGGAAGAGTGACCCATGAGTAGCTTGGCCTTGCGGCTGGTCCACCTGTATCCAGACCTGATGAGCGTCTATGGTGATCGCGGCAACGTGCTCGCCCTGGTCCGTCGCGCGCAGTGGCGAGGCATCGACGCCACGGTCAGTGAGGTGAGCGTCGGCGATCGCTTCGAACCGCGCGACGCCGATCTGATCTTCTTTGGCGGCGGCCAGGACCGCGAGCAGGAGGCTGTTTCCCCCGATTTCCTGCAAGGCAAAGGCGAAGCGGTGCGTGAGGCGGTCGAGGAGGGTACGGCCTTGCTATCCGTCTGCGGTGGCTATCAGCTTCTCGGACAGAGCTACACCACGGTTGATGGACAGCAGCTCCCCGGCGCCGGCTTATTCGACGTGCGCAGTGTGCCCGGGCCAAAACGGCACATCGGGAACGTGCTGATCGAGACGATGCTGGATGGCCAACAACGAACGCTTGTCGGCTTCGAAAACCACTCTGGCCGGACGTATCTCGGGCCAGATTTGCAGCCGTTGGGTCGCACCGTCGTCGGCGCGGGGAACAATGGCCAGGATGGGACCGAGGGCGCTGTCTACAAGGGTGCCATTGGGTGTTATTTGCACGGCTCGCTGCTGCCGAAAAACCCCTGGCTCGCCGACTACCTGCTGTCGATTGCCTTGCGGCACCTGACTGACGAGCCGGTCGTGCTCGCGCCGCTCGACGATCGATTTGAGAACGAAGCACACCAGGCCGTAGCCACGCGCATTCGCGGATTGGGCGGCCGCGTCAAGAGCGGCGCGTGGTAGCTGGCCCAGGTGGCCATACGGTCTCCGGCGTAGTCGCACCACCAGTGGTGTACGACCGCATGAGACGACTGGCGCAAGCCGCCCTGGTCGTCATGACCGGCTTCCTGTTGAGCCGCATTCTCGGCGCGGTACGGAACATCGTTATCGCCGCCCACTTCGGGACCGGAACGGACTACGCCGCCTACGTCGCCGCCATCGCCCTGCCCGACCTCGTCTTCCAGGTCCTCGTCGGCGGTGCGGTTGGCTCAGCCTTCATCCCCGTCTTCAAGCGCTACCTCACAAAAGACAAAGAAGATGAAGCGTGGCATTTAACGTCGTCCGTGATCAATGCCTTCATGTTGATCGCCGTGGTGACCTCGGCCCTGCTGGCCTTGTTCGCGCGGCCGATCATGGACGTCTGGGTGGCCGGCCAGGACGCGGAGTTTCGCGATCTCGTCGCCAGCCTGACCCGCATTCTGCTCATCTCACCGGCCATTTTCGCCGTCAGCACGTTCTGCTCGAGCGTCCTGAACTCGTACCACCGCTTCGCCGTCGCGGCGATGGCGCCGCTGCTCTATAACCTGGCCATTATTGCCGCGGCCTGGGGGCTGAGTGGTCCGTTCGGCATCTACGGCCTTGCGCTCGGCGCCGTCGTCGGGGCCTTGCTGCACCTGCTGGTGCAATTGCCGTTCTGCCTGCGGCTGGGTATGCGCTGGCGGCCGATTATTGACCTGCGCCATGCGGGGGTGCGCGAGGTTGGCCGCCTGTTCGCGCCGCGCGTGCTCGGCCTGGGCGTCATCCAGTTCAACCAGGTGTTGTCAGCGATTGTGCTGGCGTCGTTCCTCGGCGCCGTCAGCATTGGCTACCTCAACTACGCCTGGCAGCTCATCATGATGCCGCTCGCCCTGGCGATGGCGGTCGGCACCGCTGTTTTCCCGACCCTGTCAGAAGAAAGTGCGCTCCACAATCGCGAACGCTTTCAGCAAGTGTTCTTGCTTTCCCTGCGCATGATCATGTTCCTGACGATCCCCGCCAGCGTCGGCCTGATCGTCATGGGCAAGCCCATCATCCGCCTGTTCTTCGAGCGTCAGGCGTTCGACGCTGTCTCGACCGACGGCACGGCTGATGCGATGGTCTTCTATGCACTTGGGCTGGCCGGTCATGCGACCGTCGAAATTGTCGATCGGGTGTTTTATGCGCGCTCAGACACGCGCACGCCGGTGCTGGCAGCCGTGCTGGCAGTGGGTGTCAACATCGTTGCCAGTTTGATCCTGATGCGGACCGGGCTCACGTTCCGTGGCCTCGCCCTGGCCAATTCGATCGCGGCGCTCGTCGAAGCTGGAGTGCTGATCCGCCTCTTGTCCATCCACCTGCCTGGCTTGAGCATTACCCATCTGGCCACGCCGGGCTTGCGGATCATCGCCGCTAGCCTGGTCATGGGCCTACCGGTCGCCTGGCTCGCGGGCGAGCTTGACCCGCTGCTGAGGCCGCTCGGCACCCCTGGCCAGGCACTGTTGCTGGTGACGTGTATTACCTCGGGCGCACTGCTCTACTGGGTGGTCTCGCTCGCCTTCCGCTCGGACGAGCTGCAGACGCTGTTGCGCCTGGTTCGACGCCGCTAGCTGTAGCTAGCTAGCTCTGGTGGCCGTAGGCCTGGTCGAGTAAGTCGACCACGTGCAGGAGCTGGAGATCGACGCCCCGCCGCCGAGCGCCATAGGCCAGCTGCATCGTGCAGCCGGGATTTGGGGCGACGATGGCTCGCGCGCCGGTTGCCAACACGTGCTCCATCTTCTCGTCGAGCACCCGGACTGACACGTCGTAGTGGGTCAGGTTGTAAATACCGGCGCTGCCGCAACAGACGTCCGAGTCTTTCATTTCGACCAGCTCAAGACCGGGGATCTGGCGCAGGAGCTGGCGTGGTTGCTGGCGAATGCCCTGGCCGTGGACCAGATGACAGGCATCCTGGTACGTCACCCGCAGCGGCACGGGATGTGTCGGTGGCACCAGGTCGATCGCTGCCAGGAACTCGGAGACGTCTTTGACACTCTTCGCGAATGCCGCCGCACGCTCCGCATACGCCGGGTCGTCGCTCAACAGGTGGCCGTATTCCTTGAGGGTTGAGCCACACCCGGCAGCGTTGATGATGATCGCATCGAGTCCCAGGCCGTCAAAGGCATCGATATTGTGGCGAGCCAGGTCGCGCGCGGTCTGGCGATCGCCGGTGTGCATCTGCAGCGCCCCGCAGCAGCCCTGCTTGGGCGGGCTGTAGACGACGCAGCCGTTCCTGGCCAGGACACGAACCGTCGCGGCGTTGGTGTCGCCGAACAGCTGCGGCATGATGCAGCCTTCGATGAAGCCAACTCGATAGCGGACCTCGCCGTGGGCTGGCGTAACGTGTGGCGCGCTGTAGCGCCGGATGCCGCCCTGGGCCGGGCCCAGCATCGACTCCATCTCGCGCAGTCGCTGCGGCAGCAGCTTGAGCGCTCCCGAACGTCTCAGCAGCTTCTGCGCGCCCGTCCGCTGGTAGAGCCGCAGGCCGAGGCCCGCCGCTTCCAGGAGGGGTTTGCGCGTGAACACGGACCCGAGAATGGCGCGCCCGACGGTTTTCTCAGAAGCGTTGATCGGCTCGGCGACCGCGCGCGCGGCTTCGATGATTGCCCCGTACTGCACACCCGAAGGACACGCGGTCTGACAGGCCCGGCAGTCCAGGCACGCGTAGATGTGCTGCCTGAAATCGGCGTCCCGCGGACTAACCTTGCCTTCGTAGACCTGGCGGATCTGGTAAATCCGACCACGGGGCGAGTCGGCCTCGTGACCCAGGATGCGATAGGTCGGGCAGTAGTCCAGGCACAGGCCGCAGTGGACGCACTCTTTGAGCAGCTTCTTGTCGAGCAGAGCGTGGAGTGGATTGCTGTCAGATACCGCCAACGTACCGCCCTGGATTGAGCGTGTTCTTCGGATCGAGCTTGGTTTTTAACGCCCGCATCAGCGGCAGAGACGACCCTGGATCGCCCCAGACGTCGACTTCGCGCTTGAGGTCTGTGGGGCAGCGTTGGATCACCAGCGAGGCGTTGCTGCCCAGGCCGGCCACGTCGCTGCGCAGTCTTTCGAGCGTATCCGCGGTAACGGGCGCGTCGCACGCGGCGTAGGCCAGGCCATTACCCGCGTGGGCCCAGACGGTCGCTTCCCGCCCCTCGAGCGTTTTCTCCAGCAGACGTACCAATGCCGTAGACGTGGCGATCGGCGCCGCTGCCTTGACGACGATGTCCCGCTGCTGTGCCTCGCGGCGCAGGCGCGCCAGGTCGTCCCACAGGGTGTCGCTTGTCTCGAGCGCCTGGCCGCCATGGTTCGTCACCAGCGTGCCCAGGTCGCGCACCTGGCGATCGACCGCCTGTGGGTAGCCACCCGCACGGAAAACGAGGGTGTATTGCTCCGCCAAACCGGCCGCGCGGGCCGCGCCTGGGCCGAGCAGCTCGACGGCCAGCGGCGACAGCGACGAGCGGACAATTGCCGCGGCCGCGCTAGACACTGCATCAAGATCGGCGAATGCGCCAGCCACGGTCCCGGTCGCCGGTGGAATCGGCGCTAACTTAAAGCTCAGCTCGACGAGCAAGCCGAGCGTCCCCAGAGAGCCGACGTACAGCTTGTTGAGGTCGTAGCCAGCGACGTTCTTGACCACTCGGCCCCCGGCGCGCGTCAGGGTGCCGGCAGGGTTGGCGACACGTGTCCCGATGACCAGGTCGCGCGCCGTGCCGGAGCTGAACCGCAACGGACCACTGACATTGGTAGCGATGACGCCGCCGATCGTCGCCTGATCGTCCACGGGTGGATCGAGCGCCAGGAACTGCCCCTGAGCGCTCAATAACTTCTGCAGCTCCGAAAAACGGAGGCCGGCCTCCACCGTTACGGTCAGATCGGCCGGTTCATACTCGACCACTTTGTCGAGCGCGCTGGTCTCGAGGGCTAGATCGACACGCGTCGGCGGCATGCCCAGGTCGAGCTGCGTGGCACCGCCGATTGGGGCCACGGCTTGCCCCGCATCGTTCGCCTCACGGAGTGCGGCCGCCACGTCGTCCGCTGACTCAGGCCGCACCACTCGCGCCGCGCGGACGCCGTCGATGACTCTCGACGGCGCTGAGGTGTCTACCATCCCGCCGACCGGCCGCGCCGCGCGAAGAGCTCCAAACACCGCCCGGCTGTCGGGAAGACTTTGTCAGGATTGCATAGACCAGCCGGGTCGATCGCGCCTTTGATGCTCAGCATCTGGGCGACGTCGTCCTGGGAGAAGATCAGCGGCATCAAGTCTTTCTTCTCCATGCCGATGCCGTGTTCACCCGACAACGAGCCCCCCGCGGCGGCGCACACGCGCATGATCTCCGCACCCGCGTCGATGACCCGCTCCTCCGCGCCCGCAATATCTGAGTCCCACAAGATCAGCGGATGCAAGTTCCCGTCGCCAGCGTGGAACACATTGGCGATTCTAAAACCAGATTCGCGGGAGATCTCCTGAATGCGCGCCAAGGTCGCGGGCAGTTTGGTCCGAGGCACGACGCCGTCGACGGTGTAATAGTCTGGCGTCAACCGACCGATTGCCGCGAAGGCGCCTTTGCGGCCGGCCCACAACGCCGCGCGTTCGGCCTCGTTCTTGGCCAGGCGAACGCTCAGCGCGCCGCTTTCCGCGCACACTTCCTGCACTGCTTCCGACTGCGCTTCGACTTCCTCGCGCAAGCCATCGACTTCGATCAACACGACTGCCTCAGCCTCGACCGGATAGCCCGCGGGTGAGCGCGACTCGATGGCTCGGATAGTCAGGTTATCCATCATCTCGATGGCTGCTGGCACGATGCGCCGGGCAATCATCCCGGCCACGGAAGCGCTAGCGCTCTCCATGTCGGGAAAGACTGCCAGAATCGTTTTGACCGTTTCGGTGACCGGCACCAGGCGAACCCAGATACGGGTAACGATGCCCAGCGTACCTTCCGAGCCGACGAGCAACCCGATCAGGTCATAGCCGGGCGAGTCGGCGGCGGTACCACCCAGGCGCACCACTTCGCCGCCTGGCAGCACCACTTCCAGACCCAGGGTGTGGTTGGTGGTCACGCCGTAGCGCAAGGTGTGCGGTCCGCCGGAGTTTTCGCCGACATTGCCGCCGATAGTGCACGCTTTCTGACTCGACGGGTCTGGTACGTACGTCAAACCGAACGGTGCCGTGGCCGCGCCCAGGCGCAAGTTGACGACACCTGGCTCGACGATCGCGCGCATGTTGTCGACGTCGATCTCAAGGATGCGGTTCATGCGCGCCAGGCTAATCAGCACCCCGCCGCGCGCGGGTATGGCCCCGCCAGACAGTCCCGTCCCTGCGCCACGTGCCGTATACGGTACGGCCGCCCGATGACAGACCCGCACGACCTGGCTGACTTCGTCAGTGGTTAGTGGAAACGCCACCGCCAACGGTCGGTGTTTGTCGATCGAGCCGTCGTACTCGTAGAGCATCAGGTCGTAGTCGCGCCACAGCAGTCGGTCATTGGGCAGCACACGCTGCAGCTGGTCGATGACGGGGTGCGTTGCGGCGACGGCCACGCAGTCCTTGTCCTCAGGCCTCAGCTAACGAGCGCTTCGCGCAACAACGGTCTGGTGGCCCACGCTTCGCGCATCGCGTCCATGAGCGAACGAGCGGCCGCACGCGGATCGGGCGCCTCGACGATCTCGCTCGTCACCGAGACACCGTCGGCACCAGCGGCAATGACCTGGTGGGCGTTGCCTGCCGTAATTCCGCCGCCGGCCAGCAACGGCACATGAACGCGGGCTTTGATGCGACGCACTACTGTCGGACCGATCGGCGTTCGACCTTGCGCATAGTGGCTGAAAAACACTGGTTCGAGAACGAGATAGTCTGCACCGGCCTGTTCGGCGGCGACTGCCTCGGCCACGCTGCTGACGGCTTTGCCGACCAGCATGCCGCGGCCAACGTGCTTGGCGGCCGAGATGGGCAGGCTCTCGTGCGCCAGGTGCACCCCATCGGAGCGCGCGGCAACGGCGACATCCACGCGGTCGTAAACGACCAGCGGCACGCCGCCAAGGGCGAGTTTGCGCAGTCGCTCGGCTTCACCGAGCAGGTCGCGGGCGGCCATGTCGGGTTCGCGCAGCTCGATCATGTTGACGCCACCCGATAAGGCCGCCACGAAAATGTCTTCCATCGCGCGGTCACCGTAGCGGGTGCGGTCGGTCACCAGGAGCAATAACGGGGCCGACGGCAGGTGGTACTTGGTGGACACGGCTCAGACCCCCGGACGAATTGATTGACGCTCTCGCAGGCGTACCGTTTCGCGGACCAGCTCGGCAACCATTTCGTAGCGATGAAAACTGGGTACGAGCAGGACGCCGTTCACGCGATCGAAGACATCGAGCAGGAATTGGTGAGCCAACTGAAAGCCGACCTCGATGCCCCGTTCGCCCGCATCTTTCATGGTAGCAAGGTGCTCACTGGGGATGACCACTCCAGCAAGCTCGTTGTGGCAGAACTCCGCGTGCTTGTAGCTCTGAAGCGGCATGATCTCGACGATTGTCGGGATCTTGGGGTGCGGTACGCGGTCGAAGAAGCGCTGCAGCTGTTCGATGTTGTAGAGCGGCTGGGTGATCGCGAAATCGGCGCCGGCTTCGACTTTCTGGTGGTACCAGTCCAACTCATACTCGAGATCGTCAGCCATCGGATTGACGGCGCAGGCAATCAGAAAATTGGTCGGTCGGCCGATCGAATTGCCCGCCCAATCGACGCCCTGATTGAGCTGCTTGATGATCCTGATGAAACCTGGTGATTTGACGTCCCAGACACCGCTGGCGCTGGGATAGCTGCCCATCTGCGGTGGGTCTCCGGTCAGGGCGATGACGTTTCTGATGCCGAGCGCGTAGGCCCCTAAGAGCTCTGATTGCAGGGCCATCAGGTTGCGGTCGCGTGTCGTGAAGTGGATCAGCGTCTCGATGCCCACCTGCTGCTCGCACAGCGCAGCAAAGGCGATGCAGCTCATGCGGACACGGGCCATCGGGCTGTCGCCGATATCGACACAGTCAGCACCGGCTTCTTTCAAGAGTGCGGCGCCTTGCAGCATCTTGGTCGGGTTGAAGCCGCGCGGTGGATCGACTTCGACGCTGATCACGAACTCGCCAGCGCGGATCTTGCGCGCCAGTGGCGACGCGTCGCTGCCCGGCCCGTCGGGTGACACCCCGCTGGCCCCACCGCCGCCCAGCGGGCCGGCGCCGACAGTCGGGCCGCTGCCGCTCGCGCGTGTGGCGCTCGGGGCTCCCGCGGCGGAAGCGCTGACGCCACCTGCAGCCGGCTGTTCGCCGCCCAGCGCGAGGCGCATGGCCTTGATATGGGCGGGCGTCGTGCCGCAGCAGCCACCGATGATCGACGCTCCGGCGTCCGCAAAGCGGCGGGCGTAATCCGCAAAGTACTCCGGTGTCGAGACGTAAATCTGGCGGCCACCCTGGGTGGTCGGATGCCCGGCATTGGGCATCGCCGACAACGGCCTGTCCGTGAGCGGTCGCATCTGCTGCAGCGCGTCCAGCGCGGCTTGCGGCCCGACGCCGCAGTTCACGCCGATCGCATCAACCCGCAGCGTGGCCAGGGCAGTAATGATGTCGGCCGGCGTGGCGCCGGCCAGGGTGATGCCGTCCTCGTCGACGCTGACCTGGGCGATGATCGGCAGATCGGCTGTGACGCTCCGCGCCGCGAGCACCGCTTCACGTAGCTCCAGCGGACTCGAGAACGTCTCGAAAACGAGCAGGTCAACGCCCGCTTCCAGCAGCGCTTCGATCTGCTCGGTGAAAATGGCCCGAGCTTCGTCTGGCCAGATGGTGCCGACGGGCGCCAGAGGCTGGCCGATGCTGCTGACGGAGCCCGCCAGGAAGACTGGCTCGCCGCTCACTTCTCGCGCTTCACGGGCGATCTTGACGCCCCGAAAGTTGATGTCTCTGACGCGTCGTTCGAGGCCGTAGGCGGCGAGGCGCACCCGATTTGCGGCGAACGTATTCGTCTCGATGACTTCGGCGCCCGCGGCGATATAGGCGCGGTGGACCGACTGGACGAGATCAGGCTGCAGCAGGTTCAGCTCGTCGAAGCAGCGTTCGTACGGCACGCCTTGGGCATACAGCTGCGTGCCCATCCCACCGTCGAAGAGGACGGGCGTGCCAGTGGCCAGACGATCAAGGAATGCGCTACGCACGATCGGAACGCGATAGTCTACTCGGCACAGCCATTGCGTAACATAAGGCTGCAGGAGACCTTCGCCCGCGGTAGACGTTCAACAGGTGACACTTCAGTAAACCGAATAACGGTAGCGCCAGGCCCAGTTGGGAGTTGGGAGTTGGGAGTTGGGGACTGGGGACGAAAAACCCCCAGATCCCAGCTCCTAGCTCCCAGCCCCCACCCGGGTGACGAGGAAGGGGATCTCGAAAGACTCGGCGGGTGACCCTCGGCAGACACAGTCGTC
>DASYKL010000488.1:0-9152 GCA_035995405.1 Chloroflexota bacterium | reverse complement strand
GCCGACTTCCAGTACACGCGATTGCCCGGCGGGTTGGCGGCATCGAGCATCTGCTGTGCGGCCGTGTACGGCATCGGCTGGATCATGTCCGCGATTGGCGGGCCGAACTTGCGCAGCGGCGCGAAAAGCGCTTCGCCCTCTTCGGTCGGGCCATGATGGAAGGCGACGACGAGGACGATGGGCACGCCATCGGGCGCGGTTGCCAGACCAGCATAGGCGCTGGCATTCTCGGGTGCCGTCTGGGTGAACTCGCGGAACGCTCGCAGGACATCGCGGGCCATGGGGCGCGGCCACACCAAAAGACCCGCCAGTACGGTCGGTCCTACCTCGTGGAGGAGGTATTCGAAAGACGTAACAACGCCGAAGTTGCCTCCGCCGCCACGCACCGCCCAGAAGAGGTCTGCATTCTGCTCGGCACTGGCGGTGTGCAATTGACCGTCGGCGGTGACGATGTCAACGGAAAGCAAGTTGTCGCAACTCAACCCGTGCGTGCGTCCGAGCCAACCAATGCCACCGCCCAGCGTGAGACCCGCGATGCCCGTCGTGGAGACGACGCCGCCGGTTGTCGCCAGGCCGAACGCTTGCGTCTCCCGATCGAATTCGCCCTGCGTCACGCCAGGCTCGGCGCGCCCGATCCGACGTCCGGGATCCACGCGGATGCCCTTCATCAGCGAGAGATCAATCATCAGCCCGCCATCGCACACGCTGCTGCCGGCGGCGCTATGACCGCCGCCGCGCACGGCCAGCAACAGGTTGTGCTCGCGGGCGAAGTTGACAGCGGCGATGACGTCTGCGGCGCTCACGCAGCGAACAATCGCGGCCGGAGTGCGGTCAATCATGCCGTTCCAGATGTGTCGCGCGGAATCGAAACTGTCCTCCGTCGGGCGGAGCACACTGGCCCGCACGGCTTGCTTCAAGGTGTGCAGCGACTGCTCGTCTAGCGTTAGCCCGCCAGCCGCGAGAGTTGGCTGATCTTGTTCGACTGCCATGGTGAGTTAATCTCCTTATCGCCTCTTCAGCCCGCCGGATCCAGCCCGAGGGCGGCGCGGCCGGTGAAGCGATGCTGCCGCTTGGTTGCAAAGGGTGGAACTGAGCGGCGTACATGTCGCGCACCAGTCGCTCCAGCGACTCGGACGCGATCGTCTTCCGGGTGAAGCGCGCTGGTCAACAGCAGGTCACCTATCGGTGAACCGCAGCTGAAGGTCTTGCGAGCGGTGACTCGATAACCGCCAACCACGCGTTCCGCCGCGCCGCTTGAGTCCAGCCAGTCGGAGGCACCATTGGTGATCACCACCAGCTGTTCCGCGGCGATACGTTGGAGCAATGGCGCCACAGGTGCGCCCTGCCGCCACAACCACACCGTTGTCCCCACCAGGTGCGTGTGCACTGAGAAGGCGAGCGCGGTTGCGCCGCAGTGGCGGCCGAGCTCGCGGAGCATTGCGCACAGCTCGCGGTGCGACGCTCCACCGCCGCCCAGCTCGAGCGGTACGCCAGCCGAGAAAAACCGGTGCTGCTTCATCTCGCGATAGTTTTCCTCGGGGAAAGAGTCGTTGGCGTCGTGCGCCGCGGCACGCGCGGCGAAGCCTGGGCCGAGGTCGCGGGCCAGCGCGAGCCAGTCGGAGCGGGACGGCGACGTTGTCACGGGACCATTGACGGCGATGGTGCTTGTCATGTCCGCCAGCCTACGACCGCTGGCCAGCAGTCGCAGCACCCGAGCTTCAGCGGTGCTGATAGCACCTGGATTGGCCCGCCCGCACCAGTCAGGGTGAGTAGGCGAGTAGTGCCCAAGAGATGTTTGAGCTCCTCGACTTCGCGCTCGCGACCGACGAAGCTGGTCCCCTCCACGGGGAAGGTTGTTCAGAGGCTGCACGCTCATGCGAGTCGGGGCTACGTTAGCGCGGGATGGCAAAAGCGATCTGCGACGGCAGGGTCACCGCTTGATTTGAGGTGGCCACGGATCGAACGCTGATCGATGCCCGGCATGCCAGCAGCAGTGCGATCGCTGTAACCGGTGAGCCATTGCTCGGAGTGGGGCGTAGCCGTGTGACTTCGAATGCCACAAGGGTGATGCCCACCCTCACCACGCCAGAGCGCGTTCAGGCTATTAGGCGGCTCAGGACAGGCGACGTGCCCCGCCCAGCTCGTCCTGCGGCACCAGGCCGACGCGGCCGGCGTAGAGTGCTGCTTGCGTCCGGCTCTGCACACCGAGCTTGCCCAGAATGCGACTGACGTACGTTTTGACCGTCGCCTCGCCGATATCCAGATCCCTGGCCATCTCCTTGTTGGTCAGTCCGCCAGCGAGCAACCGCAAGATCTCGCTCTCGCGCGGCGACAACGGCTCAGTTGCAACGTCAGGCGCCCGCATCTCATTAAGGAGACGAACGGCGACTTTGGGTGACAGCTGCACCTGACCGGCCGCGGCAGCTTTGATCGACCGCAGCAGCTCCTCCGCCTGGGTGTCCTTGAGCAAATAACCAATCGCCCCCGCTCGGATCGCGCTGACGATGACTCCATCCTCGAGGACACTCGTGAGCGCAACGACTTCGATATCAGGGAACTCGCCGCGGATCATCTGGATTGCGGTTACCCCGTCGACTTCCGGCATGAGCAGGTCCATCAGCACGACGTCCGGCTGAAGACGCCTCGCTAAGCGCACTGCCTCAGCGCCGTCTTTGGCCTCTCCAGCGATCTCCACTTCGGGATCAAGCTCGAGGAGCGTGCGCAAGCCCTTGCGCACGATCTCGTGGTCGTCAGCGATAAGGACACGGATAGGCATCGCCTGTGTCAACAACCAGCGTCAAACCAGTGTAACGGAGGAGAGCCTGTCGCAGACGGAGTGCGCCCTCCTGGCCATGACCCTCGACGTACGCCAGCGTACCGACAGCGCTTCAATCGAGGCGCAATGGTTCTTGGCCATGGCGTGGCCATCGATCGCCTTACCACGCGTCATGGACGCAACTCATTTCGGACCAACTGATTGGTTTGGCGCTTGGCGGACATGCGTTCTGGCTTGTGTCGGCTTGTGTGCACTGTTTGGGGCACTGAGCACCTATATGCATGCGTTCGCGTGGGCCGCCGGTACGGATGCCACCAGCCCGCAATTTGCACGCTACTGGCTCAGTCTGCTGGTCGGGGAACTGGCGTGTGTTGGTGTTGGGACAGTCGGCTGGTGGGCCTGGCTGGTGCGAAGCGGTCGTTCGATTCCGGCGAGCGTGACGCATTCGGAGGAGGTCTATCGGATCGCTGTCTTCTGGGGCCTGGTCGGTGCGACGAGCGTGGTGCTGTATTTCATGGCCAGCTTTTTCGTCAACGCCGACGGCGCATGGCACCAGACCACAGTCCGCGATACGGCCTTTACGCCCCCGCACATCGTGATGTTTTACGGTGCGTTTCCGCTTGGCATCACCATGAGCGTGGGTACTGCGCTGTACGGCATCACCCGTTTGACGAAGATCTATCCGGCCTCATCCGGCTTTCCCTGGTCGTTCTTCCTGCTCATCGGGGCAAGCGTGACCGAGATGATGCAGGTCGCGTTGAACGAATGGGGCCACAGCGTCACGATTACCGAGGAAATCTTCAGTGCGCCGTTCCACTGGCCGTTCGTCATTTATGCCTGGCTTGGGGTGGCGATCTTCGCGCTGTGGATAGAAACGCTCGTCAGGCTGTTGAGCATCGAGAAAGGTCTGGCAGACCTGGGAACCGAAGGCTGAACGTTGGCGCTTGCGCCAAGCAGCACCACCGATTCTCGACGACAGGAGTTGCGACGCCTGCTGTTGCGGAGGTACGTGTACCTCGATCGCAAGTGGGACATCGTTTTCTGGATCACGGCCGCGTTTTTCGTTGGCGCCGCTGCAGATATCACACGATTGCTTTTTGCGGGCGACTGGGACTTCTGGGTTGATTGGAAGGACCGTCAGTGGTGGCCGATTCTGACGCCGTTCGCAACGATCATCATTCCGTCGGCGATTCAGTACATCCTATGGGCGGTTTGGCGACTGCCCATCGGTGCAAGCTATACCGCCGCGTGCCTGTTCCTGGCTTCGTGGGTCGGACGCGTCTACCAGTGGCAGGACTTCGTCAATTATCCGTTGACACTGATCTGGCCAGCAACGGTCGTCCCGGGGGCGATTTTGATGGACTTCATCTTGCTGAGGACAAGGAGCTTCGTTCTCACTTCGATCGTTGGAGCCATGGTGTGGACGCTGGCGTTCTGGGTGGCCAATTACATTCCGCTGGCCGCGTATCTGCAGCCGGTCCAGTTCATGGGACACGTCCTAACCGTGGCGGATGTGGCGGGTATTGAGTATCTGCGGACCCAAACGCCTGAATACCTGCGTCAAGTGGAAAATGGCACGCTGCGCAGCTTTCTCGATCAGACGCAGTACGTCTCGCTTGTATTTGGATCGACGGTCGCGGTAGGCGGCTACTGGATTGGTCAAGCTCTTGCGCGCTTCATCGCACTATGGCCAGTCGGCCGCGGCATAAAGCGGTTGTAGACGGGAGAGCAGCCGTTTATGCCTCGACTGGCATTCGGAGTGGCGCTGGCGGTCTTGCTGACAATCACGACCGCGGGCGAAGTCGCGGCCCACGGAGAGCGTGCTCAGGAGGGTTTCTTACGGATGGAGACCGTTGCGTTCTCAGACGTCTCGTTCTCAACCAGTACGCTTGGGCCAGGTCAGAACTTGACCATCTCCGGCAACGCGACCATCCTTGACAGCTGGCCGGAGACATTGGGCGAGCCCAAAGTCGGCTATGTCAACGTGGAAGCACCGGGTCCCGTCATGTTGATGAAAGATCGCACGGTGAACGGCATGTCGGCGCCCGACGCTATTTTCATCAGCAAGGGTCAGACCTATGCCTTTTCAATGACCCTGGTCGGGCGCGAAGCGGGTGTGTGGCACATCCACCCGACGTTTGCTATCCAGGGCGCAGGCACGCTGATTGGTCCGGGGCAGTGGATCACGGTCGAGTCAGGCGGCGGTGGGACGTTCAACAATTCACTCCAGCTATTGAATGGGCAAACAATCAATCTGGAGACGTACAACCTCGCCCAACTGACACTGTGGCATTGGCTCGGATTCCTGGTTGCCCTCGTCTGGATTCTGTACTGGATCATTCCGAGGCCGACCGTCACCAGGCTGGCGGTGACGAGCCAGATCCCGCTGAACAGCGATGGGCACGAAATCGGATTGATTACCAGGCGTGACCAGCGAGTCGCGGTCTGGTTCGCCATCGGGACAGTGCTGCTGCTGGGTGCGGGCTGGGTGTATCAGCAGATGTATTTTCCAGTAAAGATTCCACTCCAGGTCATTCGCCTGACCCCACCCGCCGGGCAGACGCCGCCACGCTTCGCTGAGGTCCAGGTGCAGCGAGCGGACTATGATCCGGCGCGGAGTACGCTGAGCATGGACGTTCGGGCGACCAACTCCGGCTCAGCTGCGATGACACTGGCTAGCTTCACGACCTCGACACTGACGTTTGTGAATCCAGCTGTTGCACCCGCCGAGCACATGTTGGTTGCGGACCTTCCAGCAACCTTGCAGCCGAATGAGAGCCGCCTGCTGCGGCTGACAATGCAAGATGTCGTATGGACCGAGGAGCGGCTCATCGAAGTCGATAAGCCTCGAATTGATATCGCCGGGCTCCTGGTGTTCAAGAATACGGAAGATGTTGAGGACCGCGTGGCTGTCCGCTCGAGCGTCACGCCGAAACTGTTTCCATGAGTACCATCGCTCGTTGAGCCAAAAGGAAACAAGCCTTGGATGCCCTTTGGCTTGTAGCGCTCCCTGTCGCGGTGGTGTCGGTCATCGGCGCGCTGTGGCTGCTGCTGCGCGAACACAGCGACGACGTGTCGAGCGCGCTTGTGCCCGATGCCGGGACGGCGCGGTTGAGTCGCCTGCTGGGGTACGAGCCGGCTGATTTGCTCGGCTCCTTTTCACTCGATTCAGTCCACCCTGACGATCGCGGCAGCGTCAGTCGGGCTTGGGCTGAGCTGGTGGACCATGCGGGTCAAGTAGCGACGTTCCGTTACCGCGTCAAACAGGACGATCATCGCTGGCGCTGGGTCGACGCTACCGGCGCGAACCTGTCCGGCGAGCCATCAGTCCAGGCCGTGGTGATCAATCGTCGCGACGTCACGGACGAAGTGGAAAACCAGCTTCGTCTGGAGCACGAGGTGGCGTTGCGTACCCGCGAGCTCGAATCGCTGTACCGCGCCGACTCGATTCTGCGCCGGTCGCTTCGTATCAGCGATGTGTTGCAGGCCACGGTCGATGTCGCTGCCGACGTACTTGCGGTAGAGCACTCGATCGTCTTCGTGCACGATGGACTCCACGACAGATGGCTGCCACGGGCCTCCTGTGGGTTCGATCAGCAGGATGTTTGGCGCCTCGCGCCGGCATTCGACAGCCAAAGTTCAGGCACCATCGTCAGCAGTGGTCTTCCCCTCGGGCAGTCGGTCGATTCAATAGCCCCGTCGGAATCCTGGGACGGCGTAGAAGTGTTGAGGAAACACGGTATCCGGTCTGTATTCAGCGTTCCGCTCGTCGTCGCCAATGAGGCTTTCGCGGTGTTTAGTGTCTTCAACGCCGCGCCCCGTGCCTTGACCGAAACCGAGCGACGGTCATTGCTGGCGCTCGCGGAGCGCGCCGGAATGGCCATCGAGACCGCTCAACTGTACGAGGCAGCCCGCGAGAAGGCTGCGCTGGAGGAACGCCAGAAGCTGGCACGTGAGCTGCACGATTCGGTGTCGCAGGCGCTGTACGCCATTGGCCTGACCGCCACCGCGGCGAGCCGCTTGTTCGCTTCTGACCCAGCACGAGTACCGTTTTTAATGGATGACGTGGTGCGCCTGGCGGAAACCGGATTGACCGAGATGCGGTCGCTCATTTTTGAGCTGCGCCCCGAATCGATCGAGAGCGAGGGCCTGGTCGGTGCGCTGGAGAAACAAGCGGCCGCAGTCAGAGCCAGGCACGGGCTGCTGATCCGGACCGCGTTTGGCAGCGAGCCGCAACTGCCGCTGAACACGAAGCAAGCGCTGTACCGCATTGCCCAGGAGGCGCTCCACAACACCGCCAAACACGCGCAGGCAAAACTCGTCGACCTGGAGTTGAGGACCAATGAGGGTGAGCTGTTGTTGCGAATCGCGGACGATGGACATGGGTTCCAAACTGACGGAAAGTTCCCCGGCCACCTCGGACTCAAGTCGATGCGCGAAAGAGCTGTTGCGATGGGCGCCACTCTGGATGTTCGGAGCTCGCCACAGGCAGGCACGGAAGTTCGGGTCCACTTGCCACTCGCGTCATCTCTAACACCCGACGGCGCACCTGCAGTCAGTTTATCCAGTTAGCAGACCGACCTGTTGTGCGTACAGCGCCGCCTGTGTCCGGCTGCGCAGCTGGAGCTTCCGCAGCAAACGGTCGATGCACGCGCGCGCCTCGCTCTCGTCGACATCGAGTTGTGCTGCAAGCTGGGCGTTGGTGCAGCCCTCGGCAAGCATGATCAACATAGTCTGCTCGATCGACTCCAGGGGCATGTGCCGCGGCAACGGAAGCTCGCGAAGCAATCGTTCGACCAGATTGGGAGCAAGCTGAACCTGCCCCGCCGCGGCCGCTCTGATCGCCTGGCAAAGGTTGTCTGACCTGGTGTCTTTCAACAGATAGGCAATGGCGCCTGCCTGGACCGCGTTCGTAACCGACGTACCTTCCAGCACACTGGTAAGCGCGACAACCTCGGTCTTCGGTAAGTCCTGCCGGATGAGCTGCGTTGCAGTCACCCCGTCTGTGCCCGGCATAAACAGATCCATCACCACCACGTCGGGTTCGAGTCGGTGCGCCAGCTCGATGGCTTCTCGACCGTCGGCAGCTTCAGCGATGACCTCAATCTCTGGATCCAGCTCGAGCAGCGTTCGTAATCCCCGCCGCACCACAGCATGGTCGTCAGCTATCACGATGCGGATTGCCATCCAGAATCTGTCCAGCTAACTAACTATAGCTGCGCCTGTCCAATTTGCGTCAACCGAGTGATAGCAGCTGGTGTAGTCTTTTGGGCGACGCACCATGTCGTCCGATGGGCTGTCCAACTCGGGGGTCACGTGCAGCCGATGCTAGCCGGGCGCCAGCATCAAGCATTCCGGTCAGTCGGAGTGAGCTCCCAAACCATCCAGTACGGCCAGCGTGTCGCTGTCGAGGTGCACCTGCCCGGCGGCGACATTCTCAGCCAGGTGCCCCAGGCTAGATGTGCCGGCGATCACCAGCACCTGTGGGGCGTGAGCCAGTAGCCAGGCCAGGCCGATCTGGGCCGGCGTGGCCCCGAGGGTCGTCGCGGCTGCCACCACAGCAGGGTGTTCGGTCACCTTGGGAATGCCCGGAAATGCCGAGCCGAGCGGGAAATAGGGCACCCACGCGACGTCGTGCTCCCGACACAGGTCGAGGAGTGGCTCGTTCGACCGGTCCAGGAGGCTGTAGGCGTTCTGGACGCAGGCGACTCCGGCCGGCAGGGCCTGGCGGAGCTGGTCGAGATTGACGTTGCTCAGCCCGATTCCGCCGATCCTGCCTTGGTTGCGCAGCGACACCATCTCGGCCAGCTGGCCGTCCAGATCAACGCCCTGATCGCCCGGCTGGCCATCTTCCGCGTCGTCGAGCAGTCGCAGGTTGACCACGTCGAGCCGCTCCACTGCCAGACTGCGCAGGTTGGCCTCCACCCCGGCGCGTAGCTGTTCGGGGCGCTGGGCGGGAATCCAGCCGCCCTGCGCGTCGCGTTCGGCTCCGACCTTGCTCACGAGCACCAGATCCTTGGGGTATGGATGGAGGGCGGCGTGGATCAACTCGTTGGCGACGTCGGGCCCGTAGAACTGAGCGGTGTCGAGGTGGTTCACGCCCAGCTCGATGGCCCCGCGGAGCACGGCCAGGGCCGCGGCTCGGTCGCGGGGCGGACCCCATACCCGTGGTCCTGGGAGCTGCATGGCGCCGTATCCGATGCGCGCCACGGGACGCCCGGCGAGGACGGCCTTGCCGCCGGGTGGATCGATTTGTTGGTGGACGGTGATCATCTGTACGCTCCTGTCATCTGAATCCCGGCGACGGAAATCACGCCGCCTGCACCGTGGCCTCCGCGGCGGCGAGCTCGCGGACCTCGTCGGTGGGCTCGACGCC
>DASYKL010000487.1:0-3563 GCA_035995405.1 Chloroflexota bacterium | reverse complement strand
GCCCGTGCTGCGCTCTCACCCGAGGCGCCGCACACGCGTGGTAGCGCTCACATGTAGGCGCCGCTCCAGCGAAAGTTGGTGTTCGCGCTCACACGATGAGCTCACCCGTCGTCGTCCGCCGCTCGCTGCCATCCGCCAGACGCACCCGCAGCGACCCATCGGCAGCCGCTCCCAGCACCACCACCTCCTCCTCGCCACCCACATCAACCATCCGCAACCGCTGCCCGCGACCCCACAGCCGACCCTCCCACACCTCGTGCAGCTCCGCCGCTGGCCGACTCAGCCAGTAGTCCATCCGCGCCACAAACGCCCGCAGTACGTCGCCCCGATCTACATCGTGACCAGCCGCCACGCTCAAGCTGATAGCGAGACCCGGCACCAACGCCAGGTCGCCCGCACCTGACCGCACGTTCACCCCAACTCCGACCACCGCCAGCAATTGCTGACCATCCCACGTGCTCTCGGCCAGGATGCCGGCCACCTTGCGGTCCTCCAGCAAGACGTCGTTCGGCCATTTGATCGCCGGGCGCAGCGCCGGCACCACGTCGCCAATTGCTTCCACGAGCGATACCGAAGCCAGGCTGGTCCACCGCCACGGCACCGGCTTCGGGCCAGCATCACGAAAGACCACCGACGCCAGTAAGCCGACGCCAGGCGACGCGAGCCACGTCCGCCCCTGGCGCCCGCGACCAGCCCGTTGATAGTCAGCCACGAAGATTGACCGTGCAGCCGCACCCTGGCGAGCCGCCGCGCGCGCCTCATCCTGGGTGCTGTCCACCGCGTCGAAGTAGTGGCCTTGCCACGGAACCGGCAAGGCGGCAACCGCGGCGGCGAGTCCATCAGACGGCATCAGACCGGTACCGTTAGAGTCGCATGCCCGCGTCGCAGCTGCTCATCGCCACCACCAGCGCCGGAAAATTGCAGGAGTGGCAGGGACTGCTCGCCGATCTGCCGCTCGAGCTGCTGACCCTGCGCGACGTCGGCATCACCTTCGATGTCGACGAGACAGGCGAAACCTTTACCCAGAACGCGGTCCTCAAAGCTGATGCATATGGTGCCGCCAGCGGCTTGTTGACCCTGGCGGAAGATTCTGGGCTGCTGGTCGCGGCGCTCGGTGGTCAACCTGGTGTGCACTCGGCGCGCTGGGAGGGCAGCGATTACCAACGGAAGAACCGTTTGCTGATCAGCCTGCTGGCGGATAAGCAAGCCACGGCGCGGGCGTGTCGCTACGCCTGCGTGACGGTCTTGCGCCAGCCCGATGGGCGAAGCTGGCACGCCCGCGGCGAGGTCCGTGGCCAGATCGCAACCGAGCCAGCCGGGGACGGCGGATTCGGCTACGACCCAATCTTCTATATTCCGCGTTTCCAAAAAACGCTAGCGCAGATCCCGATACACGAGAAGGACCGCATCAGTCACCGCGGTCGTGCTGCCGGGCGCATACGCCCGATATTGCGGCAGCTCATCGAATCGGGCGCGCTGTAGCGACCCAGCTTCACGGGCCGCCTTGGCGGTCGGAGCGGGAGCGCTGTTGCCTTGCTGATCTCGGAAGCGCGCCTGGACTGGCACCTTCTCCGTCACGCGGTACTCGAGACGGCG
Source organism: Chloroflexota bacterium (assembly GCA_035995405.1). Taxonomy (GTDB): domain Bacteria; phylum Chloroflexota; class UBA6077; order UBA6077; family CF-72; genus CF-72. Next base: position 1,967 of record DASYKL010000487.1, on the reverse strand, counting down.
GCCAAAAAGGAGCCTTGTATGCGCGTCGAGCGCGGGCAAGGCACATAACAGCAACCCGAACACGGGCAGCAACGCAAATGAGGCCCAGCCAATGAGCACGTCGATGGGATCCTCGCCGTCCGGGTGCTCAGGTCGGAGTCGCCAATCGACCACGATCACCAGTAGCAAGCACGGCAGACACAGGCCCATGATCGTCGAAACGATATTGGTCTGCCACATGCCAAGCGGGCTGTGCGCGAAGGCCGGGTTGACCAGTCGCGGGACCAGACCACCCAGGGTGAGCAGGAACCAGTGTGACGGCCACATCAGGTGCTCTTCGACGTACCAGACCACCCGCAAGATGCGCGTGTACCAACGTAGATCGCGAGCGCGCGCCGCGCCGAGGGTCACGTACGGGATGTCCGAGACGCCCCACGCCCAGCGCAGGATCTGCTGGTACTGGTTCTCCATCGTCCGCCGTAAGGTCGGGCCCTCGGCGGCATCGGCGTAGACCGGCAGGAAGATGGGTCGCACTTTGACCCGCTGGCCGTAGTGAAACAGCACCTTGAAGCACATGTGCGAGTCTTCGGGGATAACGTCGGTGTCCCAGTAGCCAACTTCGCGGACCGCCCGCCAGCTGAGCGAATACGTCGATTGGGTGACCAGCCGATGCGTCGGCACCATGCGGGCCAGCTCCCACAGCGAGTAGATGCTGTTGAGCGCTCGCAGCGGCGCGATCAGTCGCCAGTGATTGGCATAGAACAGGATCGCCGGTTGGAAGATATGCAGGAAGCCGTGTTCGTGGCTGAGTACGTCATGGCTTAACGCGGCCAGATAGCGGCGATGCAAACGGGAGTCAGCGTCGCAAACGGTGACGATCAGGTGCTCCGGGTCGAGCTTGCCGGACTCGATCAATTTCACCTGGACCTGCTTGGCAGCCCAGGTCAAATTGGCCGACTTGCCACGCACCTCACCTTCTGCGTCCGGGTGGAAGGTGATCAGGAAGTGCTGAAAGAGCGGCGCAAAACGGGCGCTCAGGCGCTCCGCGCGCGAATGAGCGACAGGGTCCCGCTCCTCGAACGCCAGGACGACCGAAACACGGTCGAGCGGGACGTCTTGTAGCGTCAGGCAGTGCAGCGTGTCGGCAACAATTTCGTCGCTTTCGCCATACGTGGGCACGATGACGAGGTGCCGCAGATCGGCGTAGCCCGCCAGGTGCTGTGAAGCGGCCACCCAGTCTCGCTGTTGGGCGTGGTGCATGCGCCAGAAACCAATCAGGACGCCGCTGGCGAAACCAAGCGATTTCCAGAGCCAGTAGACGCTAAACAGGATCAGTCCGAACCCAAATGCGGCGGGCACGAATAAGGCGCCCCACACCGGTGCGGTGATAATGAGCCACACGGTCGCCGTGGGAAGCACCTCGAGGACGCGGCGTGCATCAGGCACCCGAATACGGCAAGCGGGAAGCGCAATCAACACTCCCACGCTAGCAGATCAGGGCGGTGTGTCTAGTTTCCAAGCGAATTGCTACACTCAGCGAGCCTCAGTAAACGGTTTCGGGGAGTAGCTCAGCCTGGCAGAGCACCACGTTTGGGACGTGGGGGCCGGAGGTTCAAATCCTCTCTCCCCGACCCAGGTAGAGGCCATACTCCCAGGCGGCCATGCCTCGTCGAGCACCGCGCAGCGAGCCGCAACAACCGCCCGAGACGCTCGAGGACCGCTGGTTGCTCGAGGCGCAGACGGCGCGCAATCTGGAAGGCTTGTCCGCGGAAGCCGCCGGCGACACTGATGGAGCGATCGCCCTGTACGAGCGCAACGTCGCCGAAGCGTTTCCGGCCGACCTGCCGTATGGCCGATTGATCGCGATTTACGAGCGCCGCGGCGCATGGCAAGACGCAGAACGGATACTGCTGCGCGCCATCGAGGTGTTTTCGACAAGTGCGCGACGGACGCCTCAGGATCGGCGGGCGACGGTCCGCGTCTTCAAG
>DASYKL010000486.1:0-8864 GCA_035995405.1 Chloroflexota bacterium | reverse complement strand
CTCTTGTTTGTCGCGCTCGACGATCTCGCCGATGTCCATTCGGACACCTAACTCGTGGGCTAGCTCCAGCGCCAGATGGGTGTCTTTTGCTGACAACGTTGTCGAGAAGCCCGGATTCTCGAAATTGCGGCGAAACAGCTGCTTGGGGAACGTTTCGGCGATCGCGCGACACGAGCCGGTGCTCACGGCGATCACACCGGCCAAAACCTCGAGGTCGACCCCGGCTTTTACACCGAGGCTCAGGATCTCGCCAGCGGCGGCGATCTGGGCTTGCGACGACAGGTTGTTGCACAGCTTCACAATCGCGCCGTTGCCACTCGGCCCGCAGTAGAAGATCTTCGTCCCGATCGCCTGCAGCAGCGGCTGGACACGGTCGAAGGCATCGCGGTCGCCGCCGACCATCACCGACAGCGTGCCCGCTTCGGCACCTTCGACGCCGCCCGCCACCGGTGCATCCAGGAGCGAGATGCCGCGTTCGCCGAACGTAGCATGCAGGCGACGGATCAGCGACGGCGAGTTGCTGGACAGGTCGACATAAATCGCGCCAGACGGCATAGCGTCGAGTAGTCCGTCGGGACCGGTGGCCACGGCTTCGACTTCAGGTGGACCAGGCAAGGAGGTGAAAACGACCTCCGCTTCAGAGGCGGCCTCGGCCACGCTTGCCGCGCGCCGAGCGCCGGGCGTCCGCGTCACCATGGCAACGGCGTCCGGCCGCAGGTCGAACGCGGCGACCTGGTGGCCGGCCTCGGCGACGTGCCGTGCCATGTGCTGGCCCATGTGTCCCAAACCGATAAAGGCGACTTGCATCTCGTCTCTCCCCTCTGAAAAACCCGTTTAGACCCGCTAAGCTGGCTGTCGATAGCATTGAGGCATGTTGCGCGCATTGCAACTTGATGGATCGGTGCCGGTAACGGCGCCGCTGGTCTTGAACCCGTTGATGGCCAGGCTAGCCGAGGATGCCGGCTTCGGGGCAGGCTACCTGGGCGGCGGGTCGACGGGCTATCAGAAAGTCATCCTCGAGGCGAACCTGAACGTTACCGAGATGTGCCAGACGGCGATCGATATCGGCGCCGTGACGTCGTTGCCGTTGATCTTCGATGCGGCTTGTGGTTTCGGTGATCCGATGCACATGCATCGCACCATCGGCATGAGCGAGGCGGCGGGCTTCGCGGCGATCGAGATCGAAGACCAGCTGGTGCCCAAGCGCGCCCACCACCACATCGGCATCGAGCACATGATCCCAATGGACCTGATGGTGGCCAAAATCCGTGAGGCGGTTGCAGCGCGGCGCGACCCCCGTTTTTTGATCGTCGGCCGGACCAATGCCATGCGTACTGGCGGCATGGACGAGGCCCTGCGGCGCGGCGAAGCGTATCGACAGGCTGGGGCGGACCTGGTGTTGCTGGCGCTGGCCCATAGACCCGAGGTCGTGCGCGCCATCGGCGAGCGGCTTGGCGGGCCGCTGATGTACCTGGCCGGGCGCGGCGGTCTGGCAGGGAGTGGCCTGACGTTGCAGGAGTTGGGCAATTGGGGCTATCGCATCGTGGCCGATCCGCAGACGGCCTTGTTGGCGTCTTATGTCACCTGGAAACGGGTCTATGCCGACCTGGCGCGTGGGTTCGGGGCGGACGCTACGTTGACAGAAGACTGGGCCAGCATCGAACGCGACATGCTGGGCGTGATCGGGCTGGACAACCTGCTACGAATCGAACGCGAGACGGTTGAGACCGACGGCGCGACAGTGCCCGGCGAGTCGCGTCCATGAGCGGGCTGCGATCGGTCGCAATTGTCGGCGCGGGTATCGGCGGCCTGGCCGCGGCAGCCACGCTCAGGCGGATCGGCCTGGATGTCCAGGTCTACGAGCAGGCGTCTCGGTTCGCCCGCGTTGGCGCGGGCATCCAGATGATGCCGAATTCGATGAAGGTCTTGCGCGGCCTGGGGTTGGAAGATCGCCTGCGTCAGGTCGCGTTCGCTCCGCAATCACATTTGAATCGGGAGTGGGACAGTGGCGCGGTCAGTAACGAGCTACCGATGCCGGCAGAGCGGTATGGCGCGCCGTACTTGTGTCTGCATCGGGCAGAGTTGCATGCAGCGCTCGCCTCGTTGACGCCTGGCGTGCGGGTGCATCTCGGAAAACGGCTCGTTGGGCTTGCAGAAGATGCTGACGGCGTGGAGCTTGCGTTTGGGGATAGCACAACCGCGCGAGCGGATATCGTCGTCGGAGCAGACGGCGTGCACTCTGTCACGCGCGAGTTGTTGCTCGGCAAAGAGGAGCCGATTCATCGCGGTCGGGTAGCGTATCGAGCGGTGTTCCCGGCGGCGTTGCTGGGGGATCGTGATCTCGGATCGTCACGAACGAAGTGGTGGGGACCGGATCGGCACATCGTGATCTACTACACCACCCGTGCCCGGGACGAGGTGTACTTCGTCACGAGCGTGCCCGAGCCGCTGGGTTGGCTGACGCCGGAGTCATGGTCGGCGACGGGCGATGTGGTCGAACTGCGACGCGCGTTCGACGGCTTTCACGACGATGTGCAGGCGGTGCTGGAGGCCTGTCCGGCGTGTCATAGATGGGCGATTCTGGAGCGCGAGCCGTTGCCGGCGTGGAGTCGGGGACGGGTGGTGATGGTGGGGGATGCGGCGCATCCGATGACGCCGTATATGGCGCAGGGCGGGGCGACGGCGATCGAGGATGCGGCAGTACTGGCGCGCTGCCTCTCGCACTTCGCCGCATTCGAGGAAGCGTTCGCCCGATTCGAGGCTCTCAGAAAACCGAGGACGGCACGGATCCAGGCCATTTCGAGCGCTAATACGTGGTTACGGACAGCGGAAGGCGACACCTCGTGGCTCTACGGGTATGACGCCTGGACGCTGCCGCTCGAGGAAGCGGTCGCCACGGCAGTGTGATCAAAAGCGCGGCTAGCGCTGATCTTCGACGGGCCAGCGCAGCGCGGCCAGCAGGCCCACGCCGAGGCCGATTGATGCGCACGTGAGCGCGATCTGGTCGTTCGTGCGTTCGGCAACGGCGCCCCAGATTGCGCTGCCGATGGCCAGGCCGCCTTGAAATGTGAGCAGGTAGGCGGCGATCGCGCGGGCGCGAACCCACGCCGGCGCGCCCATCTGGACAGCGATCTGAAAATTCTGATTCGAGGTCGTCCAGGCTGCGCCGCCGAGGGCGAGCATGACGCACACCGCCGGCACCCAGCGTACCCAGGCCAGGGTCAGCAGCAAGGCGGTGAAGATCACCACAGAGGTGATGAGCAAGGAATTGGCAGCCCAGCGGCGTCGCAATCTCGGCAGCGAAAACGCACCGCCGACCGCGCCCACACCGATGCACGTCACCAGCAGACCGTAGCCGGGGGCGTCCAGGGCTAGCTCACGACGGGCGACAAGCGGCAACAAGCCCCAGAGCGCGCCAGCACAGACCATCCAGATCACGCTGCGGAACAGCACGATGCGTTGCGGGTAGGCCTGCCAGGTGTATTGCAGACCCGTGACCATCGTGCGCACGAACGCTTCGCGTGGCGTTGTAGAAATTTCGCGTGGCGCTCGGGCTCGCCAGCGCGAGACCACGCTGAAGCTGACCGCGAGCGCCAGTGCGTTGAGCAAGAATGTTGCCGCGGGGCCGAACGCGGCTACCACGAACCCGCCGATCGCTGGCCCAAGCGCGCGAGCGATGTTGTAGCCTGCGCCGTTCACGCTGATCGCAGTCGGCACTTGCGGTCGACTGACGACGTCCGGCAGCAAGGCCGCCCATGTTGGCGCGTTCATCACCGCGCCCGTACCGAGCGCAAAGGTAAAGAGCAGGAGCAGCCACGGCGTGACCTGGCCCAGCAGGGTGAGGACGCCCAGCAAGGAGATCGTCACGAACATCCAGGCCTGCGTCATCAACAGGAGCTTCCGTCGGTCGATTCGGTCGGCCAGACTGCCGGCTGGTAGGCCAACCAGAAAGGCGGGCAATGTGGTCGCCGTCTGCATCAAAGCTACAGGCAGCGCATCAGGCGTCAAAGTAGTCATGAGCCAGGCCCCGCCGACCGTCTGCATCCAGACGCCGATGTTGGCGATCATGTTGGCGGACCACAGCGCGCGGAACGCCCCCTCGCGGAGCGGGTGGCGAATTGCTTCTTGCGCCAGAGGCGCGGACTCGGACCCCAGGCGCACCACCACCATACCCAGGGTATTCGGCCAGCCCGCGCGGACGACGGCGCCACGACTTACACTGGCACCATGCTGAGCCAGGCGGAAAACAAGCTACTGACCCGTGTCGGGCCAGGGACGGCAATGGGGAACCTGCTGCGACGCTTCTGGCAGCCATTCGCATTAACGTCGGAGCTTCCTGAGCCGGACAGCGATCCGATTCGCGTGCGGCTGCTCGGCGAAGACCTGGTGGCCTTCAGGGACAGCAATGGCGAGGTCGGCTTGCTCGCGGCGAATTGCCCGCACCGAGGCGCGTCGCTCTTCTTCGGCCGCAACGAAGAAGCGGGGCTGCGGTGTGTCTACCACGGCTGGAAGTTTTCGCGCGACGGGATCTGCCGGGACATGCCGAACGAGCCGGCCGAATCCGATTTTCGATCGAGGGTGCGTGCGGTGTCATACCCGGTCGAAGCACATGGCGATGTGCTGTGGGCTTACCTCGGCCCCGAAACCGCCGAGGAGCGGCCGAATCCACCGGCGCTGGAATGGACCCATGTGCCAGCCAGCCACCGCCTGGTGACGAAACGCATTCAGGTCTGCAACTTCTTGCAGAACGTCGAAGGCGAAGTGGACTCCAGCCACGTGTCGTTCCTGCACAGTAAGAGTCCGACCGCGGCATCGGCTGGCGTCGAAGATCTGCGCAGTACGTTGCCGGACTATATGGCCCGCGATAAGGCGCCACGGTTTTTCGTCTTGCCGACGGAGTACGGCCTGGCGATCGGTGCGCGACGCGACGCGGAGTCCGACAGCTACTACTGGCGTATCACGCAATTCCTGATGCCGTCGTACACGATGATTCCTGTCCCGGTCGGCTTCCCCGTGTCGTTCACGGGTGCCACGCCCATCGACGACGAGCACATGATGGGTTTCACAGTGACCTGGCATCCGGACCGACCATTGACCGCAGGCGAGCGGGCGCAAATTCAAGCCTGGACCGGCGTTCATACGGAAGTGGATCCGAAAACGTTCCGGCCGCTACGCAACAAGGACAACGAGTATCTGCTCGACCGCGAGCTACAGCGCAGTGGCCGCTCCTATACCGGTATTCGCGGGATTCGCGAAGAAGATCTTGCGGTGCAGGAAGGCATGGGCCCGATCTTCGATCGAACCACCGAGCACCTGGGCACATCAGACCTGGCGGTTATCGCCATGCGGCGGCGTCTGCTCGAAGCGGTGACGGCTTTGGCGGAGGACGGCGAGGTGCCCTACGAAGCCCGCAACGCGGATGCGTATCGGGTCCGCTCGGCGGCGCTGGTGCTCCCGCGGACGGTCGAGTGGAACGAAGGCGCGGCGGAGGTGCTCGTCGCTCGTGTTTGACGCGCCCACGGGTGGCACGTTTCGGGTGCGGCAGGTGCCGTCGCTATCGGCGTTGCGGCCGATGCTGCAGGATGCCGTATCCACGCCCGCTGGGATGGCGCAACGGTTTGCACAGTACGCGGCCAGCGGGCACGCCGAAATCCAATCGCCGTGGGTCGGCCTGACTACCGACGGCAAGGTCGTTCCTGGACTGTTTCCGCTGCAGCCCAGCGGCGCCTCGACGCAGGAAATCAAAGACGCCGCGGACGCCTGGTTGATCGGACTCCAGGATTGGCAGCGCGCGGCCGGGATGTTCCCGATCGACGACACGGCCTGGCGCGCCTGGAGCAACATCCACGTGTTTGTCATGCGCCACGGCGTGCTGCTCGATGCGTGCAGCGAGGAGCAGCGGGCGCGAGGCCTGGCCCTGGTGCGCGCGACCTTGAGCGCCGGCGGGTACGAAACCGCCCGCAACATCATGCGCCTGAACGACGCACTTGGCGAGGTCACCGGCCGGTTCGACGAATACGGCGAGTGGTACTATTGGCTGAGCGTGTTCGGCCGGCCATCTTTGGATGAGCCGTGGGGCTGGCAGATCGATGGCCACCACTTGATCATCAATTGCCTTGTGGTGGGCGAGCAGGTGGTCATGACGCCGGCGTTCATGGGCTCGGAGCCAACGGCCGTCTCGGATGGCCGACACGCTGGGACGCGTGTTTTTGGGGCAGAGGAGCAAGCGGGGCTCGACTTCGTGCGCAGTTTGGCTGGAGCTGCGCGGGCGAAGGCCATGCCGCCGCTGACAGACAGGGTATTGCGCCAGCAGCGGATGGACGGGCGCATTCAGACCGCCGCGTTCCGGGACAATGCGCGGCTGGAGTATGCCGGGCTGCAGGCGGCGGAGTTGGACAGTAATGGACAGCGGCGGCTGCTGGAGCTGGTCGAGCTGTACGTTGGGCGGATGCGGCCGGACCACGCCCGCATCAAGATGGATGAGGTGCGGCGGCATCTCGGGGACACGCACTTCTTGTGGGTCGGCGGGCTGGAGGATGACAGCACGTTTTATTACCGACTTCATAGTCCGGTGATCCTGGTGGAGTTTGACCATCTGAGTGGGATTGCGTTCGACAATGAGGAGCCGACGCGGAATCACATTCACACGGTGGTGCGGACGCCGAATGGCAATGACTATGGGATGGATCTGTTGCGACAGCACTACGCGCGGCACCACCAAACGCCGACGCTTGTCAGCGGCGGCTGAGGTCAGGGGGGTGGGGCGGCGTCGGATCGGGCGAACTCGGCTAGCTCGGCCGTCAGGGCTTCTAGCTCCTGGCCGCCCGCCATCATCTGGACGACTTCCTCACGACTCACTTCTGCTTTCTTGAACGTGCCGTAGCTGCGGCCACGATTGAGCAGCGTGAAGCGGTCGCCGATCGGGTAGGCGTGATGCACGTTGTGGGTGATAAAGATGACGCCGAGGCCGCGAGCGCGGGCCTGGGCGATGTAGCGCAGCACGACGCTAGCTTCTTTAACCCCCAGCGCGGCTGTCGGTTCGTCCAGGATCAGGACTTTCGCGCCGAAGTAGACCGCGCGGGCAATCGCGACTGACTGGCGCTCGCCACCAGACAATGTGCCAACCGGTTGAGCCGTGTCGCGCAAGGCGATGCCCATCTTCTCCAATTCAGCGCGGGTGACGCGGTCCGCATACGCGATGTCGAAACTGCGGAATGGCCCCCAACCGCGCGTCGGCTCGGACCCGAGAAAGAAATTGCGCGAGACGCTCAGCAGCGGAATCATCGCCAGGTCCTGGTAGACCGTAGCAATGCCGGCGTCGAGCGCAGCGCGCGGTGAAGTGAAGTGGACCTCGTGGCCTTCAAAGCGGAACGTCCCGCGACTCGGTCGATGCACACCGGAAAGGATCTTGATGAGCGTCGATTTGCCGGCGCCGTTGTCGCCTAGCAAGCACATCACTTCACCGCGGTTGACGCTCATCGAGACGTCGTCGAGGGCGATCACGTTGTCGAAATTTTTCCCAAGATGCTCGACATCGATGAGCGGTACGGCGGCGTTGTTGACGCTCATGCGCGCAACGCTCTCTGGCGGACGAAACGGTTGACCAGGACGGCGATGAGCAGCATCAGGCCAAGGACAACCTGGAACCAGTCGGCATCGACGCGGGCGAACACAATGCCCTGGCGGACCATGCCAAAAATCAGCGCCCCGAGGACTGCCCCGATCGCCGAGCCATAGCCACCTGTCAGCAGGGTACCGCCAACCACGACGGCAATGATGGCGAAGAATTCCTGGCCCTCACCACGCAGCACATCAGCCCCGGTGAACGTCACGACCTGAATGCTGGCGACCAGCCACGATGCAGCAGCGGTGCCCATGAACAGGATAATTTTCACTCTGTCCACTGGCACGCCGACGTTGCGCGCGGCCTGGACGCTCCCGCCGCAGCCGAAGATCCAGTTGCCGAATGGCGTGCGTAGCAAAATGACGGTGGCAAACGCGGCCACGACGAGCCACCACAAGATTGAAATAGAGAAGTTGGCGCCGCCTATGTTTACCGTGCTGGCGAACACGGCTTTCGCGGTGTCATAGCCGCTCGCTTGCGCCAGACCACCAATCTGGGTGCGGCCGGTCAGCAGTCGGGTTGCGCCAATGGTGGCGCCACGCACGATATAGAGCGTCGCCAGCGTGACGATGAATGATGGCAACCCGGTTCGCAACACCAGATAGCCGTTGAAAAAGCCGATCAGCAACGCGAACGCAAGCGCGACGGCCAATGCGGCCCAGATGCTCCAGTTGAGCTGGACGGTAAGAGCGGCGACGATCATCCCCGTTGCGCCGAGAATGGAGCCGACCGATAGATCGAACTCGCCGCCGATCATCAGCAGCGCCACCGCGACCGCCAGAATCCCCAGTTCCGCTGCCACCTGCAGGTACGTGGCTGTCCCACCGACGGTGAGAAAGCCAGTGCGTCCGGCGACGATAGCAAAGAACGTCCAGACAGCGATCGAGCCTGCTAACGCACCCATTTCTGGGCGCGTTAGCAATGATGTCAACGTGCGCACGTGCGACGCGCTGCTCAGCGGGTACCAGCTTTGGACAGGTCGATCACCCGCTGGGCCGTGTCTTTCGTCACGAAACCGGGCCCGGTCATCAACACCGGATTGGCGATCGTGTTGAGGTTGGACTTGTAGAGCTTGAGCAGCACGATCGGCAGGTAGCCCTGCTCGTATTGCTGCTGGTCAATCGCAAACAGCATGTTGCCGGCGGCGACTGCCGACAGCACGTCTGGCGACAGGTCAAACGTGGCGAGCTTGATCTGGCCGAGTTTGCCCATCGAGGTCAGCGCGGCCAGGGCGGGTGAG
>DASYKL010000485.1:0-6235 GCA_035995405.1 Chloroflexota bacterium | reverse complement strand
CGCGGACTGGACCAACGACGACCAGCCCTACACCATGCGCACCGAGTATGGCGATCTCTACTCCATCCCCTACACCATGGAGTTGAACGACAAGCGGATGTACGAGCGACTCGGCGTGCAGGGCCGCGACTTCACGCAGATGATCATCGACCAGTTCGACACGTTGTACGCGGAAGGATCTGACAGCGGCCGGGTAATGTGCATTGCGCTGCACCCGTACCTGACGGGTGTGCCGTATCGCATCAAGTACCTGGAAGCGGCGCTCGGCTATATCAACCAGCACGAGCACGTGTGGTGGGCGACGGGCAGCGAAATAATCGAGGCATACCGTCAACAGGCATCAAGTCTTGAGCCTGCTGGCGCGCTGACGGTTTGAGAATTGGAGACGACACCATGACTGGACAAACGCACACGTGGGAAGACGTGATCGACGATGAGATTCGGGCGGTGACGCGCAATTACGCACCCCGTATGGGCCTGCGTGGCCGACCAGCGTTGCTGTGCATCGACAATTACAACGCGGTGTTCGGCGACCGCTCCCAGCCACTGCTGGAGGCGATGGAGCGCTTCCCAAGCACGTGCGGCACGGCCGCCTGGGACGCATTGGCGCCGACGAAACAGCTGATGGCAATGGCGCGTGAGGCCGGTATTCCGGTGATCCACACCACGGCGGACCTGGCGAATCGCTCGAGCGCCGCAACGACCAGCGCCACCAAGCGCGCGATCGGTGGACGTGACCCGGAGTGGGACTTCGCCCACTTTCCGGACCTGGCGCCACAGTCAGGTGAGCTGCTCATCCGCAAGACGCGGGCGAGCGCGTTTTACGGCACGGCGCTGAGCGCATACCTGGTCCAGCTGGGGGTCGACACGCTGGTGATCTGCGGCAACTCCACCAGCGGGTGCGTGCGGGCGAGCGTCAACGAAGCCTACATGCACGGGTACAGCGTGGCCATTGTCGAAGAGTGCGTGTTCGATCGTAATTGGCTCAGCCACAAGGTGAACCTCTACGACATGAACACGAAGTACGGCGACGTGATCTTCGTGGACGAGGCGCTGGAGTACCTGGCCAATCACACGGGTTGGCCGGCCAGCGCTCAGCTGCGCAACGACCGCGCTTTACGCACGCCCGCGGTCGCCGCGCGCTGAGCTGATCGGCTACAGACGCGCCGCGGTCTGGCGTTCGCCCGCCTGAGACGCGTTGAGCAGCTCGCGGACCCGCGGGATGACCTCGCGACCAAACAGCTCAATAGTCCGTCGGCGCTGTTCCTGCGGGAGGTGCATGATGTCGTACTTCAGGTCGAAGCGGCCCAGACTCAGGTCGCGGGCAGTCGCGGCGATCTTCCTGGCAACTGTCTCCGGAGACCCGACAAAGAGCGCTCCGTCGGCAACTTCACGCTCGTATTGACCTGCCGTCGGGGGCGGGAAGCCGCGTTCTTTCGAGACCATCGTGAACACGGATTCCCAGTGCGGCCGGTAGGCCGCCTGGGCCTCCTCGTCCGTCCTGGCCACCAGCCCGAGCGAGTGCACACCAATCGGCAGCGACGGCTGTCCGAGCTCCGTCAACGCGCGCTTGTAGAGGTCGACGAACGGCGCGAATCGCTGCGGCGAGCCGCCAATGATCGCCAGCATCAGCGGCAACCCGTAGCGCGCGGCGCGGATCACCGATTGCGGACTACCACCAACGCCCACCCAGGTCTGGATGTGTCCAGGCGCGATCGCCGGGCCGACGTATTGATCGGTGAGCGCTGGTCGGACGGTGCCTGACCAGGTGACAGGCTGGTCGCGCAGCAGGCGGGTGAACAGGTCGAGCTTCTCCTCGAACAGCGTCTCGTAGTCGTCGAGGTCGAAGCCGAAAAGCGGGAAGGACTCCACTGACGAAGCGCGTCCGACAATGAGCTGCGCCCGGCCATTGGACGCGGCGTCGAGCGTCGCGAATTCGGTGTACAGCCGTACCGGATCGCGAGTGCTCAGCACCGTCACCGAGGTGCCAAGGCGGATGCGCTCGGTTCGTCCGGCGATTGTCGCCAGGATCATGTGCCCGGCTGAGTCGACCATGCCCTGGCGGTAATGCTCGCCGATGTTGAACGAATCGATGCCGACTGCTTCCGCGAGCACCGCCTCCTCGATCATCAGGCGCACGGTCTCGGCGTCGCTCAGCGGTCGGCCGGCGGGATCAACACTCACCTCACCGAACGAATCCAGGCCGAACGCAATCTCGCGGGTCATCGCTTTTCTCCTCGGCCCCGCCACGAACTGACGGGGTACATTAGTAACTTCTAGTTACTGATGTAACAGACGAGAACTGGTTACTTCAACATTACCTTTGGTCGAAGGCGACCCGGTTGGCGGTGATCGCGTCCTGGTGGTCGGCGGCCCACATCGCCAGTCGCAGCACGGGGTCCGAAAGCGTGCGGCCCAGTTCAGTCACCTGGTACTCGACACGCGGCGGGACCTCGGCATAGATGGTGCGGGTGACCAGACCGTCGCGTTCCAGGGACCGCAACGTGGCGGTCAACATGCGGCGCGAGATGCCGGGGATCGTGCGGAGCAATTCCGTGAAGCGCAGCGGATGGCCCTCCAGGATGCCGATCACGAGCAGACTCCACTTGTCGCCGATGCGGTCCAGAACCGAGCGGAAGACATCGGGATCGTGTTCGAGGCAGATCCGCCCCATGGAACGCAACGTCTGGTCCACAAGGGTCGCCTGGGACATCGGGCTGTGCATTCCTCCTGGTTACTACAGTGTACACCAGTTACCAGCAGTTACCAGCAGTTACCAGCAGTTATCTGGGCCGGGAGTCAGCCAGGCCGATCAGCAGTACAGCGTGGAGGTCGGGCCAACGGGCGGGATCAGGCGTCGAAATCCAATGAGAAGTCGACCACGGCGGCAGAGTGCGTCAATGCGCCGAGAGAGACGAAGTCCACGCCCGTCCGCGCGACCTCGGCCACGTTGTCCAGGGTGATGCCGCCGCGAATCCGTTGGAACAATATTAGCGGCCTGTGTCGCTGGCGACAACGCGAGCGGGCCGCGGCGCCGCGCGTGGTGCGAGAGCTTCGCCACATCAGGGCCACGCTGAAACATGCTGGTCGCGGCGTGTGACGCAGTTCACAGCAACCCGCGACGGGATCGGCGTACGGTGCTGGGTGTGCGAACCAATCGAATCTGCGGTGCCATGGCGGTCATGGCGCTGCTCTTTAGCGCGAGCGTGACCAGCGCGTTTGCCGCCTCACCGGACGTGACCCGCGCCACCTACACGCCAGTACGCAGTTACTCCGGCGTCCTGCTCCAGCAAGGCCGCGTGCAGACCGATAGCGACTGGTCCGCCTCCACCATCGTGCACTGCTACCTCATCCACTGTTAACGACTGTTAGCCACGGGTCTACGCGTCCAGGCGGAGTGCCTCCAGGTCCAGGTCCCGTTCGATGCGTCGCCAGACCACGTCGTCGAGCGCGCCGCGGCGGCGTTGTTTGAGCATCGCTTCCCGTTCCGCATCGAGGACCGCGCGTCGGATCTGGCGGTGTTCCAGCAGCTCCTGCTCCGCTGCGTCGGGCGACTCGTGCTCCCCGAGCTCCTCCAGATGGCTGTAGCGGTGGGCATACTGCGTCCGCAGGGTCTCAATCAGCGGTTTGTGTGTTGGCCATTGTTGCTCCAGCTCATCGAGCCGAGTGATCGCCGCCTCCGCTGCAGCGCGACGGGCGTGTCGCTCCTGCGCGCTGGGGCCGTGGTCGGACGAGACGCCCAGCAAGCGGACCAGCCATGGCAACGTCAGGCCTTGCCCGACCAGCGTTACCAGGATCACGCAGAACGTCAGAAACAGCAGCAGATCGCGCTCTGGTGTCTCGAGCGGCAGCGCGAGGGCAGTCGCCAGGGAGACCACGCCGCGCATGCCAGCCCAGGACACGACGAGCCGCTGCCGCCAGCTGATCGCGGCAGTGTCCGCGTCTCGACCGGGTGCTGCCGGCAGGAGGCGTGAAGCGAAGACCCAGACAAAACGGACGATGATTGCCGTCAGGCTGATCAGCACGCCCTGTGCGACCAGTGTTCCCAGCGAGCGGGTCTCGAGTGCTGGCAGGATGCGCAGGAGCTGGAGTCCGATCAGGATGAACACCAGGCCGTTCAGCAGGAAAGCGACCATGTCCCACACCGCGCGGCTGCGCAAGCGGGTGTCCGGTGCCTGGAGACTGGGCGCCCACAGGCCAGCGCACAGGCCAGCGGCGACGGTGGCCAGGACGCCAGAGACGTGGAGCTGCTCGGCGAGGATGTAGGCGCCGAATGGAGTCAGGAGTGAAACGGCGATCTCCACGCCCGGGTCGACCAGACGTTGCTGCACCTGGACCACCACCCAGCCCACGGCGACGCCGATGGCCAACCCGCCGACGGCAACCAGGACGAACCGCACGCTGGCCTCGCGGAATGAAAACGTTGCCGTTGCCGCCGCGCTCAATGCCAGCTGATACGTCACCAGCGCGGTGGCGTCGTTGAACAGGCTCTCGCCTTCGAGCACGGTGACGAGACGCCGCGGGACTCCCAGCCCGCGAAAAACCGCGACCGCCGCCACCGCGTCCGGAGGCGACACGATCGCGCCAAGCACAAAGGCCAACGGCCAGCCTAGCTCCGGCAAGAGCGCGTGTACCACCACCGCGACTACCACCGTCGTCGCCAGCACGAGGCCGATCGCCAGCGACAGGATCGGCCGCAGATGGGCTCGTAAATCGCGGATGGATGTGTCGAACGCGGCGCTATAGAGCAGCGGTGGCAGGAAGAGGAGAAACGCCAGGTCCGGCGACAACACGACGTCCGGCACCTGCGGCGCGAGCGCCAGGAGCACACCACCGAGCACAAGCAGCACCGGCGCTGGCACCCGCAGCGTGGGGGCCAGGGTGGTGAGGGCGACCGCCACGACCAGAAGGGCGAGGACGAGTTCCAGGCTCTGCATGGGGCGAGCAAGCGTATTATCTGCGGCCTGGTGGTCGCGGCGCCGGTCGCTGTACAGGAGCGAGCGAGTGGAAACGGGCCGAAACCGTGCGGGACAGACGACGCGACGGGTGCTACGATACGCCCTGAACGGCGGCAGAAATGGATGTGACTTCCACGATGCGGAATTTCGCACCCAGTTCGGTGCGGACGGAAAGCTCGGTGCACAGCCTCGAGCGCGCCGCCGCCATCCTCGGCGTGCTTGCCGACGAGCACCGCACTGGCGTCCGTCTCACCGACCTTGCCGCCCGGACCCAGCTCAGCCCGTCTACGGCACATCGGATCACCACGGCGCTGGTCGAGCTCGGCCTGGCCGAGCAGGACTCTGGCTCAGCCCGCTTCTTCCCTGGCCTGGCTCTCGTCGGGCTCGGTGCTGCCGCCGCGAATCGGTACGGCCTCGCCGAGCTCGCCGCACCTGCCTGCCAGCGCCTGGCCGACCGCACGGGCGACACGATCTATCTGTCGCTACGCCGCGGCACCGAGGTGGTCTGCGTCGACCGACTCGAAGGTAATTTTCCGATCAAAGTCCTGACCTGGGATGTCGGCGATCGGCGGCCATTAGGCCTCAACGCCAGCGGCCTGGCGATTCTCGCCGCACTCCCCGACGACGATGTCAGCCGCATCATCGACACTAACGCCAGCCGCATCGAGCGCTACACCGGCCACGATCCGGTCGGCGTGCACGCCCTGGTCGAGCGCACCCGCCGACGCGGCTACGCGTTCAACGAAGGGTATTCCGCGCCGGGCATGGCCGCGGTGGCGGTACCCATCCGCGGCAGCCAGGGCGAGCCACTCGCCTCGCTGTGCGTCGCCGCGCTCGATTCTCGACTCGACGCTGAGCGGCGCGAAACAGTGATTCACTGGTTGCGCGACGAAGCCAGTGACCTATCGTCGTACCTCGACCGTGTCAGCCACGGCCTGAGTGCGCCGCTGGTGCGGCGGCTACGACCGCGCGATTCCCACGTTCCGAAGGAGGTCTCGAAGAGCCATGCTGACCGATGAACGCAATGCCTTCATGACGAAGGTCGGGTCCGGCGAGCCGATGGGTGAGTTGTTTCGACGCTTCTGGTTACCGCTGACGCTGTCCGAGCAATTGCCGGAGCCCGACGGCGAGCCTATCCGCCTGCGCTTGTTGGGCGAGAACCTGGTCGCCTTTCGAGACAGCAATGGTCAGGTTGGCGTGGTCGATTCGTACTGCCCGCATCGCCGTGCACCGTTGTTTTTCGGCCGCAACGAAGAAGGCGGCCTGCGCTGCGTGTA
>DASYKL010000484.1:0-4700 GCA_035995405.1 Chloroflexota bacterium | reverse complement strand
TGCTCGAACACAACGGCATCAGCGCCCCGAAAGGGTTTCGGATGGCCTACATCCTGATGCACGGGGAGCTGCACGGCATCATCTGCAGCGGCGTGCCCCGCGGCAAGCAGCAGACGTACGCCCTGTTGGACGAGCGCGCGCCACTCGCCAGCAGCAGGCAGCTCAGTCACGAGGAAGGCTTGGCCGAATTGACCCGCCGTTACTTCACCAGCCACGGTCCGGCCACACCGAAGGATCTTCGGTGGTGGTCGAGCCTGACACTCTCAGCTATCAAGACGGGCCTCGCGCTGGCCGGCGACGCGCTGCAGCATCGCGAGGTAAATGGTGTGACGTACTGGTTCGGCGAAGCCGAGCCGGACACGGCACCGTCACGGCCAGCAGTGCACCTGCTGCAAGCGTACGACGAGTACCTGGTCGGACACAGCGAGACCAAGTACGTCCTCGACGTGGCGGGTGTGGCCCGCTGGACGACACAGGAGCGCTTCGTGTTCAACCTGATCGCTGTCCTCGACAGTCAGGTGATTGGCCACTGGCGGCGGACGCCGAAGCGCGACGCGGTGACCATCGAGGTAGCGCTCTACCGCGAGCTGGACGCCGCACAGACCATCGCGTTGCGGGCGGCGGCCGACGCGCACGGGGCGTTTCTTGGCCTTCCAGCATGTCTCGAGGTCTCAATGATCGAGGCCAGCCGCGCAGCCAGACACGCCAGGTGACATCACGTGGCAGATTCGGTGTTGCGCATCATCCCTATCGACCCGCGGCACGTGCCGTCGGCGCTCGAACGCGCGGCGGCTGAAGACGTACTGCGTCAAGCACTGCCGCGAGCGGACGAGATCGTCAGCGTCGTCACGCATGACGTGCGGTTCGTCGATTGCGGGGCGAACTTCGAGACGGTGCACTGCCCCCGCTGCGGCACGGACATTGGTGAGTGGTGGACGCTCGCGATGGAAGCCGCGGTCGAGCAGCACTTCATGGATTTGCGCATCACGACCCCCTGCTGCGGGCGGCGGACGTCGCTCAACGACCTGACGTATTCGTGGGCAATGGGCTTTGCCCGCTACAAGCTGGAAGCGATGAACCCGGACGTGTTCGACCTGCCCGAAAATATTCGCCAGCGCTTAGAGCGTATTTTCGGCTGTCGTGTGCGGCTGATCTGGGCTCACATTTAGGCCCTCGGACTACACTTGTGCGCGAATGAATCGCGACGGGGTATTGGCTCGTTGCAGGGCGTTGGCGGGCAGTACGGAGGAGTTTCCGTTCGGGCCCACGGCTGCCGTCTTCAAGGTGGGCGGCAAGGTGTTTTCGATTGTCGATCTTGAAGGTCGGCCTGGCAGCGTCAGTTTGAAATGCGACCCGGGCTATGCACTGGCTTTGCGCGAGGAGTACGCCGCCGTCACGCCTGGCTATCACCTGGCCAAGCGGCACTGGAACACCATCGAGCTGGATGGCTCGGTGCCGGACCAGGCGTTGGTGGAGTGGATTCAGGACTCGTACGACCTGATACACGCGTCGTTGACGCGCGCGCAGCGAGCCTCGCTGGGTTAGGCCAGCGGCCAAAAGCAACTGCGCCGTTTGACGAGGTCGACGCGCCCCGAGCTCACGAGGCGATGCGTTTGGACTTCTGCTGCAGGTAGTCGACCAGGATGTAGTCGCCCAGCCGCTCAGGGTCGGCAAAGAAGGCCCGCCCGCGGTTGATACGCGTGATGTCGTCGACGAAGCGCATCAAGCCATAGCTGCGCTCGAGCATGAACGTGTTTATCCGCAGGCCCTCGCGGGTGCAGCGGCCGACCTCTAGCAGTGTTTGCTGCAGGGTGCGCGGCGTCGGCGGGTAGGAGAACACCGGCGTGGAGTGGCCTGGCTCCCAATACGCGGTCGGCTCGCCGTCAGTGATCACGACGATCTGGCGCGTGCCGCCCTTGTGCCGCGCCAACAGCTTGCGGGCGTGCATCAAGCCATCTTGCAAATTGGTGCCGTACTCCCATTCGCTCCAGCGCAGTGCAGTCAACTGCTGTGGCTGGATCTGGCGGGCGTACAGGCTGAAGGTGACCAGGTACAGGTTGTCGCGAGGGAACTGGCTCTTGATCAAGCTGTGCAGCGCCAGCGCGACTTTCTTGGCCGCCAGAAAACAGCCCCGATAAATCATTGAGCGACTCAGATCGAGCAACAGCACCGTGCTGGACTGGTTCATCTGCTCGGTGCGGTAGACCTCGAAGTCGGTCGGGGTCAGGTGCACCGGCGTGCCGGGCCCGTTGCGGATCAACGAGTTGTGCAGCGTGGCGCGCAGGTCGAGCAGGAACGGATCGCCGAACTCGTAGGCTTTGGTATCGTCGCTGCGGTCGCCACCTCGACCACGCTGGTCGGTTTCGTGGTTGCCGAAGCGGTCTTTCGCCAGGTGCTGGAAGATGTCTTTGAGCGCCTTCTGGCCGATCTTGCGGATGGCGCGCGGGGTCAGCTCGAGCTGATCACCTCGCCGTTCGACCAGCCCAGCCTCTTCGAGCATTCTCGTGATCTGATCAAGCTGATCGAGCTGGTCCTTGGCGTCTTCGCCAAGCTGGCGGGCGAGCATGTCGCGATCGATCGTCGTCGGATCGGCGGTGTCGATCGCTTCGCGCATCTGCCGCTCGAGGCGGTCCATCTCCTGCAGGTCCTGCATGACCTGCATCGCTTCGTCGAAGTTGAGCGAATCTTCGCCGCGAAACGGATAGCGACGACGCAGGTCGTCCATCGGCCGCAGCTCTTCCAGGCTCGCCGCGAGCATCGCCAGCTCGTTGCGCATGCCAGGGTCCTGGACGAGCGACTGCATCAATTGCATCAGCTCGCGCCGCTGCTCCCCGCTCATCGAGTCGAGCATGCTCTGCATCTGGGCTTGCTTCTGCTGCAGCTGCTCGATCAGCTCGTCGAGCGATTTGACGCCAGGAAAAAACTGACCCCACTTGTCCATGAAGCTGGAGAAGTCGGGCTCGCCGCCACGCGCTTTCTGGTCGAGCATCTCGTTCAGGTCGTGGAGCATGTCCTTGACCGTGCGCAGGTCGTCCGGGGTCATGCTCTGCAGCGCCTGCTGCATGCCCTGGAATTGCTGCTGCATGACTTGCTGACGCAGCTCTTCCATAAGCTCCTGGAACATCTGCCGCGCGTTCGGATCCATGAAGTCGTAGTCCTGCAGCCCCTGGATCTGGCCAGGCACGTCAGGCGGTAGCTGATCCAGCTTCTGGCGGTGCTCTTCCGCCATGCGCTCCATCGTTTTCTGGAGCTGCTCGGGAATGTCGCCTTGCTCGGCCTTCTGTCGGCCATCGCTGACTTTGTTGTCGATGCCCTGGCGCTCGGTGTGCTGGACTTGGTTCAGCTTTTCGCGGATGTTTTTCAGTGTGTCATTGAGGTTGGAGTGCTGCAGCTGCTGCTGTCGTTTCTGACGGAGCTGTTGGAGCATGTCCTGCAGGCCGGGCATTTTCTGACCGTCCTGGTTCTGCGCGCCCTGACGGAAGAGGCGCTGCAGCGCCCGCCATAGGTCACCTTCCTCGAGCAGATCGTCACTCATGGCGTCGAGCAGTGATTCGGCGTCTACGTCGAGGACGTGCTGCGTGCCGTCCCAGGCGCCATAGCTAAACGAGCCAGGCATGGTGTCAGCTCCGATACCGCATGCGTCCTGCGCTGCGGTCCTTGTTCAACTTGCGATTCAGGTGCAGACCTTCGAGAACCAGTTCCAGGGCGCTCGCGATTTGAGCTGGATTGCCCTGGCCGCCCAACTTCTTTATGGCTGGCGTGAAACCGGCCACTTCGGCGGCTTGACGGACGTATTCGAGGCTCTGCAGCTGGTCGCCAACGTCGATTTTCAGACCGTTGTCGAAGCCTGCCAGCAGCTCGTCAAACTCGTGCAAGGAAAAATGGCGATTGAAGACGTTGAGTACCGCCTTCTGCAGCAGCTTTTCGATGACCTTCTCTTCGTCGCGGTCGCCGACGGTCTCGAGCTCGATCTTGCCACCGGTACTCTGGATGAGCGCGGCGAGATCAGAGATGCGCGGGGCCACTTGCTTCTCGTGCAGGCGGATCGCCCGACGCAAGGCGTTCGACAGCATGTTCTCGTAGTTCGCCACGCTGACGCGGACGCTGACGCCCGAGCGCTGCGAGATCTCTGGACTCTTGCGCGCCAGGTGGGTGACTTCGGCGACGATCTCGCGCATGTACGCGGGCACGATCGTGTCGTACTCGTCGTCACGGAACACGCCGCGCTCCTGCTCCATGATGTCCATCTCGTGCTCGACCGTTTTTGGGTAATGGGTCCGAATCTGCGAGCCAAAACGGTCTTTGAGCGGCGTAATGATGCGACCGCGATTGGTGTAGTCCTCGGGGTTGGCAGAGGCCAGCACAAACAAATCGAGCGGCAGGCGGACTTTGTAGCCGCGGATCTGGACGTCGCGCTCTTCCATGATATTGAGCAAGCCGACCTGGATGCGTTCGGCCAGGTCGGGTAGCTCGTTGATGACGAAAATCCCGCGATGGGTGCGCGGCAATAACCCGAAGTGGATGGTCAGCTCGTCGGACAGGTAGCGGCCTTCGGCCACTTTGATCGGGTCGACTTCGCCGATCAGGTCGGCAATGGTGATGTCGGGGGTGGCGAGCTTCTCGCCGTAGCGTTGCTCGCGTGGCAGCCAATCGATTGGCGTGTCGTCGCCGCGCTCCTGCTCCATGATGTCCATCTCGTG
>DASYKL010000483.1:0-8229 GCA_035995405.1 Chloroflexota bacterium | reverse complement strand
GCCGGCCGAACAGCGGCGCACGTTGCTGGAGCTCCTCGTACAACTCCAGGCCGGCCTTGACGCATCAGAGGATGGAGCAGCAACCGCCGAGTGCCCCACGATTGACTGACAACCCCCACTTCAGACCTCGGTCATTGGCGACTCGACTTCAACGCAAGGGTGTCCTCAGGCGAGCCACACGTCGGAGAGAACCAGTGCCTCGTGCGCATCGTAGCGCAGGCCACGCACGGCGCTCCGGGCCACCAGGTGTGGCGGATTCTGGGTGACCGGCATCACCCACGACTGATCCAGGACATAGTCGTTCAATTGCTCGTAGAGCACCCGCTGCCTGGCTGGATCGATCTCGGCCAGCACCTGACTGGCCAGTTGGGTGTACGCGTCGTCTTTGAAGCCGGCGTAGTTGATCTCCGGGCCGTAGAACGGTCCCTGCACCTGGCTCGCCGGCCGGAGGTGGCCGTTCAGGCCCGCGCTGATCAACAACCCCTGGTAAGTCCTGCTCTGCACCACCTTCCCGAAAGCCGCGGACTCCAGCGGCATGAGCGCCAGATCCACACCGATCTTCGCCAGGTCCGCCTGATAGATCTGCGCCACGGTGGCAAAGTCGTTGGTCGTCGTTGACCAGACCAGATCCAGGTGAATATTCGACACGCCAGATCCCTCCAACAATGACCTGGCCTTGTCGAGGTCAAAGGTAAAGGCTGCCGCCTTGGCCGGGTTGTACGCGGGCGATGTTGGCGACCAGGGCAGCGCCTCCGGTTTTGCCAGCCCGTGCCAGACGAGGTCCGCGATGCGCTTGCGATCGATGGCATAGCTCAATGCCTGGCGCACCAACCTGTTGTTGGTCGGAGCCACCGTGGCATTCGGGACCAGAGCCCAGAAGGCGCCCGTGCTGGCATCGACCAGCACCTGGTACTTTGGGTCGTTTTGGAGTCGCACGGCTGCCGCGATCGGCAGTCCAAACCCAACCAGGTCGACCGCTCCGGCTTCCAGCTGGAGGACGGCCGCTTGCCCGTCGCGAGTCATCGAGACCAGAACTTCGTCGAGATACGGCCGATCATTTCGCCAGTAATTCTTGTTCCTGATCAGCCGCAGGTGGTCCCCCGGCACATACTCGGACAGGACAAACGGTCCCGTACCGGTTGGCCTGGTGACACCAACGGCCTGGAAGGTGATGGGGTCAACGATGTTGACGTATTCAAAGAAGTCGAATGCCTCAGCCCACGGGCGAGAGGCCTTGACGACGACGGTGTACTTATCGGGGGCGTCGACGCCGACCATCGCTTGCGCTCGCCCCGTCAGCGTCGAGCCGATCGTGGGATCCTGGAGCCGCAGCAGCGACCACTTGACATCATCAGCCGTGAGCTCGCGGCCGGTATGGAATTGCACGCCGCGGCGCAGCTTGAACTCGATCTGGGTGAAGTCACTGCTCACCTCCCAACTCTCGGCCAGCATCGGCTGCGCCTGCATATCCTTGTCATAGAAGGTCAGCCGATCCCACACGCTCCAGAGGTTGTCCACCGCCTGGAGTGCCACCGTTTGGCCGTCCAGAGTGCCGTAATCGCCAATGAGCGCATAGCGAAGCGTCCCACCGCGGCGCGGCGTCACACTCTCGGCAACGCGGCCGCCCGCGGTGGCGGCGCCACCAGCAGGCGAACAGGCCCACATCAGGCCGGCAAGCGCGCAACCAGACACGCCTGCACTCAGGCGGGCCAGAAGCTCGCGTCGCGTAATCCCCGTCAGTCTCGACATGGTGTGCCTACCCCTCCCCCCGCTTCAGGCGCGCGATCTGCCAGCCGCGGATAGGCCGCGATTCGCCGGGTGCGGCCATCACACTCTGGCCGCGTCCGACGGATCCGCGGTTCCAGCAGTGTCTCCCGCCGATGTCAACCTTGCCATCCGCGCAGCTACCCATCTTTTATGCATCTGCGGCGTGGCGGTGAATACTCACCACGCCGACCGACAGCTACGCCAGTTCGTGGCGCAACGCGTAGGCAGTGGCAGCAACCCGGCCGCGGGCGCCAATCTTGACGTAAACGTTCGCGATGTGGCGTTCAGCAGTGCGAACGCTCAAGACCAGCGCAGTCGCGATCTCCCGATTGCTCCTGCCCTCGACGAGCAGCCCCAGCACTTGCAGCTCACGTTGGGTCAGGCTCGCGACGTGCCCTACCTGCTCCGCGGGGTGCCGGTCGGCTGATTCGACGCTCTGCGCGAAGGCCTCAATTTCCTCGCGGGTCATGGCCAGGCCTTCCGCCCAAGCTGTGGTTGACTTCGCTTCACCGAGCTCTTGCCTGGCAAGCTCCAGGAGGTGGGGGTTGGCCAGGAGGCCCGTCCCGACGTGCGGGCGCAGCTTGGACACACCAGCCGCTAACCGAACAACCAGCTCTGGCTGATGATCCGCCGCGGCGAGGCGTACGAAGAGATCAAGAACCCTCACCAGATTTGAGTCGCCATGTGTATCGTCCAGCGCCTCGCGGGCATGGCGGCGCGCCGCAGCATAATCGCCCTCCCCAGCTTCAACCTCCGCCAAAAAGCACAGGTACATCGATCGATGCACCCGATCGCCCAGAGCGTGCATCCGCGAGACCGCCTCAGCGAGCAACGCCTGAGCCGAGCTGCTGTCTCCCTGAACGCCGCGCAGTCGCCCGAGCCCGCCGAGCGCGTTCGCAACCTGTCGCGACCCAACGCCCCTTGCCAGTTCCAGTGACTCCTGGAAGAGCGCATCGGCGCTCTCCAGATCACCCCGGACCAGTTTCAGCCAGCCCAGATGGAGCAAAGCATCGAAGAGCAATTTCGGCGCGTCACCTATCTGGCGAGCAAGGGCGAGCCCGTGCTCGAGATAGAGGCCTGCGGCCGCCCAGTCGCCCATATGTCGAGTGATGTGCCCAATGGTGACCAGGCTCTCCGCATGAGCGATCGGATCCGAGGCTGCCCCTGGCAGCGCCAGCGCTGCCTCGAGCCTGGACCGCCCCTCCGCGAGGGGGCCGCGCGCGACCCATAAGAAACGCAAGGCCACGCCGAGACGCATGCCAGCCGCGGCGTTATTACACATGACAGCCCAATCGCAGGCGGTCCGCAGATTGTCCAGATCGCGGTCGAACCATTCGAGCCAGCGAGCCTGGTCCGGGCCGCCCATCCCGACCTCCGCCTGCTCGGCTGTCGCGAGGAAGCAGCCGAGATGTCGGTCGCGCAGCTGGGCCACTTCCGCGGTGTCATTGACGAGCTCGGCCGCCAGTTGGTGCAGGGTCTCCAGCATCCGATAGCGGACGCTGCCGTCGGGGCGCACTTCGGCGAGGACGAGCGACTTCTCCACCAGGCGGGCCAGGACGTCGAGCAGCTCCCCGCGTTGGATACCACCCGTTGCGCAGACCACCTCGGCAGCTTCGAGCGTCCAGCCGCCAGCGAACACGCTCAGTCGGCGGAACAGCCGCTGCTCCGAGTCGGAGAGCAAGCCGTAACTCCACTCGAGGGTTGCGCGTAGTGTCTGCTGTCGAACAGGCGCCACTCGACTGCCGCGGGTAAGCAGCCGCAATGCATCGTCCAGCCGATCCGCCAGCTGCTCCACTGAGAGCACGGGCACACGTGCTGCCGCCAGTTCCAGCGCCAGGGGAATCCCGTCTAACCGGCGACATATCCGGGCGATGGCGGCCGCGGTCCCATTCGTGAGAGCGAAGGTTGGTATCGCCATCCTCACCCGCTCAATCAACAGCTGGGCACTTTCCGACGCTGCGACCTCTACCAGGGTGGAGCGATCGTGCGCCGCCGGGAGTGTCAGCGACGGCAGGCGCCAGACTGTCTCCCCGCCGATACCGAGTGGCTCGCGACTGGTGGCCAGGATCCGTAGCTCGGGACATCTCCCGAGCAGCCAATTCGCAAGCTGAGCGCAGCTGTCTAGTACGTGCTCGCAGTTGTCGAGTACCAGAAGTAGCTGCTTCTGGCCGATAGCATCCGCCAATGTCTCGATCAAAGCCTGGTCAGCATGCTCTTCGATGCGCATTGCCCGAGCGACTGAGCGTGCGACCAGGTCACGATCGCGGATGGGCGCAAGCTCGACGAACCACAGGCCGTCCAGGTGGTCCTGTGCAAACGCATTGGCTGCCTCAATAGCCAGTCGCGTCTTTCCAATGCCACCTGACCCGGTCAAGCACACCAGTCGCGTTGAGCCGAGCAGTCGACAGACCTCAACCAATTCGGGTCCGCGGCCGATGAAGCTGGTGAGCTGGGTAGGCAGAATTTGCTGCCGTGAGCGGGGATTCCACGTTTGCGGGCGGCGCGGCCGGCTGTTAGCGAGCACGGGCCGGGCCGTTGCGCGTTCCAGGCGAGCCAGCCACCGGACCACCCGTTCGGGATGGGATGGACGCAACTCACCGCGCTCCCAGCGGGCGACTGTATTCGCCCGTACGCCGAGGCGCCCCGCAAGCTGAGCCTGAGTCAAACCCAGTGCCAGGCGGCGTACGCGCAGCTCGGCCGCGGACAACGCCGTCCGCGCCAGCGACTCAGACGCATCCTCACGAAGGCCCTGCTTCCGCGCCATGAGTCCGCCGCGCACTATACGCCCGTACAGCACGGACGACTACTGCCTGGCAGATCAACCGGGCTCGAACGGTTGCATTTTCGATCGTAGATAGAGCTAACCGGGGCAGACGGCAAGCTCCATCTCACGTTCAGGCTGGCTTCGAGTTCGCGGATGCGGCGATTGCTTGAGGAGCAGCAGCCATTACGCCGCCAGCGCGCCAGGGGGGCTGACGCTACCCAGACGTCGGCTTACCCGCGCGATGTCGATGACGTGACGCCGGACAGGCTATCGATAGTGCTCGAGGACGAACAGGGCGCCAAACGCAACGGCCGAGGCGGCGACGGCAAACGCCAGTGGTCGCGCGCTGCGCAGCGGCTGCCGCCAATCCAGCGTGGCCAGGAAGAGGAGCGTCATGGCCACCAGCCCCACGATTGACAACTGGAACATGTATTCCCGCGCGTCATTCTGTCGGGGTGGCTGAATGTAGCCGCTGGCGACTGTCAGCAACGCAGCCAGCGACAGGATGATGACCGCCACGCTGCTGACACGGTTAATGTAGTGCGACACTTGCACACTATTCCGCTTCGAATCTCTAGCCTCAATGCCTGGGCGGCATGCGCGTACCGGGAGCCAGGTGCAGGAGTAGACGGCGGGGAAGGGCAGCTAACGCGGCGGCGGGCTATCGGCCAGGCTGCGGCTCCAAAAATCGGGCGAAGTGCCCTATTCCCTTCTGCCCACCGATGCCGTAGATTGTACGGACCAATGGTGCTGCAGCCCTGGGAGGCAGTCGGACAGGTCAGCGTGGCCGGCCAACGTTCGACCCGTGTTGTGGCTCGCTGCACCGTCCGCGAGTTGAGCCCTGATTCATCGAATTGGCAACTGCGGGCGCCCTCGGGGTTAGACCTGGTCAGCACCACTCAATACGCCAGTGCGCTCGCCGGCGCGCTGGCAAACGAAGGCCATGTGGCACATGAGGTGGTGGTCGAAGCGCGTCTGTTCGTGACCCGGCTGGGCGACGTGGAAACCCTCGGCCAGGTCAGTCTGAGCGTGCGGGTCACTTGCGATAACGCGACGAGCCCGGTCGACGTCGAGCAAGTAGCGCGGCAGGTCGCACGCGGCCATGCCCGTTGGAGTGAGCTGCGCGACGAGCATTTGCAGGTCAACCTGCAGGCCCATCCGACGAGCAGCACGTTGCCAGCCGACGCTCCGCCGCCGCGACCAGCGCGCACGTCCTTGCGGGCCGCGTTTGGTCTCCGCCGTTAACCCCGTTTCGCCAATCTATTAGCGACGTAGGAAGTCAACGGTCTCTTCGCGACCGTCCCAGCGCACCGTGTGCTGCGCGGGTCTGGTGCGGGCGACGATTTCGCCACCGCGGATCACCGCGCGGCGCGCGGCGACCAGGCGAATGGCGTCCATTTCGCTCGGTGCGTCGAACACCACCAGGTCCGCTCGACAGCCGGGCTCCAGCCCATAGTCAGTGAGCCCTAACACCCGCGCGCCGTTGATGCTGATCATGTCGATCAACGTTTGCAGCTCGGAGTAGCCGCTCATCTGGCCGTAATGGGCAAAGACGGCCGCCGCCTGGAGCGGATCGCCGTAGCCGAGTGGATACCACGGGTCCATGACCGAGTCATGGCCGATACAAACGTTCACTCCAGCCGCCAGTAGCTCTTTGACGCGCGTATGGCCACGGCGGATCGGATAGTTGTCGAAACGACCCTGGAGGACCGAGTTATCGAGCGGATTGGTGACGATGTGCAATTGTGCGCGGCGCACGTTGTTGATCAACCGATAGGCGTACGCGTTGTTGTAGGAGTGCATCGCTGTCGTATGACTGGCGGTGACCCGGCCTTCGAGTCCCAGGCGGATCGTCTCGGCAGCCATGACCTCCAGAAAACGCGACTGTTCATCGTCGGTTTCGTCACAGTGGATATCAACCTGCTTGCCGGTGTCCGCAGCCAGCGCGAGAGCAAATTTGACTGACTGTTCGCCGTATTCGCGACTGATCTCGAAGTGCGGGATGGCGCCGACAACATCGGCTCCCAGCTCGATCGCCCGCCGCATCAACATTTCGCCACCGCGAACGACTGAATGCCTTGCTGCGGAAACGCGACGAGCTGGAGTGTCATCTGGCCGGCCACTTCGTCTCGCAACTCCAGCAGCGCACGCAACGCGGTGAGCCGCGGATCGCACACATCGACATGGCTCCGGACGAACAGCACACCGTTGGCCAGCTGCCAGCGCAGGACGGCCCTGACGCGCTGTTTAACGTCGTCAACAGTCAGATCGCGCACTCGCTCCCCCCAGATGGCGATGCCTTCGAACAGCGAGCCGCTGTCGTTATAGCGTGGCTGACCAACCGTCAGGACGGCATCCAGGTGGATATGTGGCTCGACCAGAGCTGGAGTGACGAGCGCACCGTCAACGTCGAGCGTTTCATTCGCGGGTTCATTCGGAGCGATGTTGACGATCCGTCCGCCGCGGATGCCGATGTCCTGACGTGCGCCCTCGGCAGCCCCGCGCAGCCTGGCGCCGCGAACGAGCAGGTCGAGCAAATTATGCGCTGGAGGTGCTGGCGGCGACGGCGGCGGCGGCAGCTTGCGTGGCGGATTTCGCTGCCAGCGCGTAATACACGCCGCCCGCGACGACGAATCCGACGATGAAGCTCAAGTCGCCAAGTTGCGGCAACGCATCGACCACCGGGCCGTGCCACAGCGTCTGATTCCAGAACGGGACCGATACGATGATGCCGGCTGCCATGGCGACCAGCCCGGAGTAGGTATTGTGCCGCCTGCTGAAGAACTCGCGCT
Organism: Chloroflexota bacterium; assembly: GCA_035995405.1. Classification (GTDB taxonomy): domain Bacteria; phylum Chloroflexota; class UBA6077; order UBA6077; family CF-72; genus CF-72. The sequence continues at coordinate 906 of DASYKL010000483.1, read as the reverse complement.
CGTCGTAGCGGCCGCGGCGGATCCAGTAGTCGGTCAGCACCACGCCCAAAAACGGGGTAATCCAGTACCCGATCAGCAGCAAGAAATTCTCGTACGCGTGGCCAGCATCGACTTCGCCGGAACGAGCGACCAGATAGCCGACGGCCCCGAACAGGACTGCCACGAGCGCCCGCTGTCGGCGCAAGCCGCCGACGCGGATGCCGAGTGCCAGAAAGGACATGGCACCGCTGTAGATGTTCAGCACATTGGCGCTAACTGCACCCAGGGCAATGCCGAGCAACGTCAGTCCAGCCAGAATGCCCGGCAACGGTTTGACCAGCTGGTCAGTCGGGCTGTCGGTCGGACCCCAGGCGGTGCCGGCGACGGTCGCCAGTGCGGCGCCGCCAATCTCCAGGATGGCGCATGGCAGAAAGACGCCCAGCATGGCGTTCCAGAAGACGGATTGGCTGCGTACGCCAGGTGGCAGATAGCGGGCGAAATCCATCGAGTAGGGCGCCCAGCCCGCGGCGTACGCGAACGAGATGAACAGCGACAGGATGAAGGCTGCGCTCGCGCCGCCGAATGCGACGGGCGCTTTGGGGTTGAAGCCGACGCCCGGGTTGCTCTGGGCAAGGATGACCACGGTCGCGATGGTGAAGACGATCGCCAGATACGGGAAGGCAACTTTCTCGAACTGGTGAATGAAGTTGTGGCCGATGAAGGCGACAAAGACTTGCAACAGGACGATGAAGATCAGCGTGATCTGAAAGGGCAGGTGCGTCAGCGTGCTTAGCGCGAACGTGCCGCTGATCGTATTGACCGCGAACCAGCCGATGCCGGCGGTCAGCGCGTTCAGGCCGGCAGGCAGGAAGTTGCCGAGGTAGCCGAAGGCACCACGCGACTGGACGAGCTGCGGCACGCCGAAGC
>DASYKL010000482.1:0-9730 GCA_035995405.1 Chloroflexota bacterium | reverse complement strand
GTCGGCAAAAGTATCGGCGCCAAGATTCGCGAATACCTGACCACCGGCCAGTTGGCGGTGCTGGAGGAACGTCGACCACGCGTCCCTGACGCGGCGCTCAAGCTGATGCAAATCCCGGGCATCGGACCCAAACGCGCCATGCAATTCGCGCAAGAGCTAAACGTGCAAACCGTGGAAGACCTCCAAGCAGCGCTCGACAGCGGTCAGGTCGCGGCCCTACCGCGCCTCGGCGAAAAAGCCGCCGACGCACTGCGTCAGGAGCTGCAACGGATCGAAACGCGCTCGCAGCGGATTCCCCTGGCTATTGCTCTGCCCGCCGCCGAGGAAGTGATGCGCCAGCTGCGGGAGTGTCCGGCAGTGGAGTCGATTGCGCCGGCCGGCAGCATTCGACGCTGGAAAGAAACCACCGGTGACATCGATATCCTGGTGGCCTCCACACGACCAGACGAAGTTATGGCCGCCTTTACGTCGCTGCCGCTGGTGAAACAGGTCCTCGGCGCGGGTGACACGCGGTCTTCCATCATCACCGTTGCCGACGTCCAGATCGACTTGCGCGTGGTCGCGCCCGACAACCTTGGCGCCGCGCTGCAGTACTTCACCGGGTCAAAAGAGCACAACGTCAAGCTGCGCGCGATGGCGGTCCGCAAAGGACTCAAGATCAACGAATACGGTGTCTTTTTCGAAGGTCAAGCCGGGCTTGCGGGCGATCCGAGTCTCGGTGGACGGACAGAAGAAGAGGTGTATGCGGCAGTTGGATTGCCGTGGATTCCACCGGAGCTACGCGAAGGCGCGGGCGAGGTGGAGCTGGCGCGCAAAGGTCGTCTGCCACGACTGGTGGAGCTGGCGGACATTCGTGGTGACTTGCATTTGCACACGCGCTTGACAGACGGCTCCAGCACCATTGCGCAGATGGTCCGCGCGGCAGCAGACCGTGGCTATGCGTACATGGCATTGACCGACCATTCGCAGGCGCTCGGGATTACGGGCGGCCTGACGGAAGACGAGCTGCGCGACGAGCACGCCCACATTCGAGCACTCCAACCGGAGTATCCCGATATGCGTCTGCTGTGCGGTGTGGAAGTCGACATCCATATCGATGAGCGACTGGATTGCAGCGATGCGTTTCTGTCGGAGTGCGACATTGTCGTGGCCTCGATTCACTCCGCACTCCAGAAATCAGCTGCCGTACAAACCTCACGCCTGATCGCGGCGATCAACAATCCGCACGTTGATGTCATCGCTCATCCGACAGGACGGCTGCTCGGCAAACGGCCAGGGTACGAGATCGACTTAGCAGCAGTCCTTGATGCGCTGGCCCGCACCGGCACGGCGATCGAAGTCAGCGGCCAGCCGGAGCGGCTCGATCTGGATGCCGATGCGATCCGCGCCGCGGTACAGCGAGGGGTCCTGCTCGTGTTGAATACCGACGCGCACGCCCACGATCAAATCGGCGGCTTGATGCGATACGCCATAGGCACAGCCCGCCGCGGCGGCGCCGGCCCAGAGCACATTTTGAACACGCGGAGTGACGAAGATCTGTGGCGATGGCTCACACGGTAATTGTCGGGCCCGGTGTTGTGTACGGTTCGGGGGAGCCCTGCGGCGGATTTCGCGGTGACGAATACGGATCGGGGGAGCCCTGCGGGCCCCCCGCCCCCGTTCGTTGCTCCGCGCTACGCGCTGCGCACTCTCTTCCGGGGCGACCCCCCGCTTAAAGCCTTCGGCCGTGGCGAACCGCCCAACGACCTGAGCGGTCCTGCGCACAACACTCGGCGAACCGAGCGGCAGGGCCTTCCTGAGCGTCATGATGCGCCTTAGACAACCCGGATCGCTGAGCGGTATGGCCTCACGAGGTCGGCGGCGCCAGACAGACTTCAGAGCCACGGTGCTGCGAGCCCGCCAGGCCGTCGCCGCGCGCGCGGCAGCGTTAAGCGGGGGGTCGCCCCGGAAGAGAGTGCGCAGCGCGTAGCGCGGAGCAACGAACGGGGGCGGGGGGCCGCAGGCTCCCCCGATCCGTAGTCGTCACTGTCGGAGTTTAACGTTGACAATAATGAGGTCGTGGGGTTAGAGGAGAATGAGCCCACGTCGCGCGGCGAGGGTGACGGCTTCGGTCCGGCTGCTCGCGCCGAGCTTGCCCGTGAGCGACGCGACGTGGAACTTGGCCGTGTTCTCGCTGATGCCGAGCTGACGCGCGATGCCCTTGTTTGGTAGCCCTTGCGCGACCAGCTGCAGGACCTGCAGCTCGCGCGCGGTGAGGGGATCGATCGTCCCCGTCGGCGCATGGCTGGCCACCGTCGCCGCGAACGACAGCGACGTCGCCGCCAGCGGCAGATCGAGTAATACCAGCCCCGCCTCAGCCGAGCGGACCGCCAGATCGAGCTGATCGGCATCAACATCGCGACCCAGACAGGCCCAGCCGCGCAGACCCGCTCGGGCGAGCTGGGCTGGTTGGCTGGGATCGTCTGACAGAATGACCGCCGCGCGCGGCGAATCGGAATAGCGCTGCGCGGTCAGCGCATCGAGTGTGCCGCCCGTCGGTGCATCCAGCACCCAGACGGCAGCCTCGGCCGACTCGTCCTCAGCCAGCACCGTATGGCCATGAGCGGAGAGCATATCGGCCAGGCCGAAGCGGATACTCGGCAACGCCGTGATGATGGTAACTGTCGTCAACTGGTTAGCTGGTTATACTCGGGCATCGCGACGGTGGGTCAGGATTCGCGCGTGCCGACCGTCACGCTCAGGTCACGCAACTCACCACCGCGCACCACCGATGCCGACACGGTACTGCCGACGCGGTTCGGCCCAAGCAAACTTTGCAGGTCATCGGCGTTGGACACCGACGCGCCGTCCAGTCGGACCAGAATGTCGCCCTGCAAAAAGCCAGCGGCGGCGGCTGGGCCGCCGTCGGCGACCTGGACTACCAGCAGACCGCGCTCCTGGCCACCCGTCAGTTCTTTGGCCTGGCCGGACAGCGTGACCGGTTGGCTGCCGACACCCAGATACCCGCGCGGGACGCGCCCGTGCTTGCCGAGCGTCTCGGCAATCTGGGTCACCAGTGACCAGGGCAGGGCGACCGCCGGACCACCGAAGCCGAGGCCGCTGGTAATCATGCCCAGGACGTTGCCGTCAACATCGATCAGTGGCCCGCCCGAGAAGCCGGGATACAGGACAGCATCGACCTGAATGAAGCGTTCGAGGATGCCGCCACGGCGGGTCCGCGCCGGGCCGGCCAGGCCGGTGATCAAGCCCAGGCTCGCGTTCGGGTCGCGACCAGGCCGCCCGACGACCAGGGCCAGGGCGCCGGTACGCGGTTCGCTGGTTGCCGCGCGGGCCGGGGTCAGCGGGGACCCGCCGGCCACGCGCAGCACGGCCAGGTCGGTCGCCGGATCGCGACCAACGACAGAGCCGCCGACTTCGGAGCCGTCCGGCAGGCCAATCCGGATAGCGTCTTCGCGCTGCGGGTCGACCACGTGGTCGGCAGTCAGGATCAGGTCAGCGGCGAGGACGATCCCGGTCGCTGGCGGCCCGCGACGGGCCTGGACCCGCACGGTCCATGCGCCGGCTGCCTCGACGGCATCGGCAAGCTGGTTGGAAAAAGTAGAGAGCTCGGACATGTGCTCACTCTACGCAGCACGGTCACGAGTTCCATCCTCCGCGCGGGTAGACCTGAGCCTACCGCTTTAGGCAGGAGTGTGCGTACGGAGTACGGCTCGGGGGATCTCGCAGCCAGCGCCGGCACGCCCACGCGCACGCGCACGCTGGTCTGCGAAAGGCCTTGCGGCCCCCGACCCGTCGTCGTTACCGAGTTATTTGGCGAGGACGGCCTGCGGCAGCGTGCCGTTCGCGGGCGCCGTTTCGGTCACCAGCGGCTCGGGCGTCGGACGACCGATCGGCTGGTAGAAGAAGCCTTTGGCGACCATTTCCGCCGGGTCGTACAGGTTCCGACCATCCACCAGCAACGGGTAGTGCATCGACTTGCGAACGCGGTCCAGGTCCAGACGGCGGAACTCGCTCCATTGTGTGAGCAAGATGACCGCGTCGGCGCCTTCGGCGACCGCATACGCATCGCTGCACAACTCGACCCCTGGCAGGACGGCCTCTGCCGCCTTGTTGGCTGCCGGATCGTAGGCCTTGATCTTGGCGCCTTCTGACATGAGCAGGTGGATGATCTCGATCGCCGGCGCTTCGCGCAGGTCGTCGGTGTTCGGCTTGAAGGCCAGGCCGAGCACGCCGATCGTGCGATCTTCGACGCTGCCCAACGTACCGCGGACCTTCTGCAGGACCAGGCGACGCATGTCGCGGTTGATCTCCATCACTGCCCGCAGCAGCTGCGGGTGTGCACCCGCCATGCTGGCCATATGCGCCAGGGCTTTGACGTCCTTGGGGAAGCACGAGCCGCCGTAGCCGACGCCTGCGTCGAGGAACTCGGGGCTGATGCGCCGATCGAGGCCCATGCCGCGGGCAACTTCCTTGACGTCGGCGCCGAGTCGCTCGCAGATGCTGGCGATCTCGTTGATGAAGCTGATCTTCGTCGCCAGGAAGGCGTTCGAGGCGTACTTGATCATCTCCGCCGTGCGGATGTCCGTCTGAATGATCGGTGGCTCTGGTTGCAGATCACGATAAAGGCTGGCGACACGCTCGATCGCGTCGGGCTCTGTACCACCTAGCACGACGCGATCGGGGTGGCGGAAGTCGTCGACGGCTGAGCCTTCGCGCAAGAACTCGGGGTTGCTGACGACGCGGAAACGGGCGCCTGAGCCATTGCTGGCGCGCTCGAGGGTCGGCAGCATCCAGTCGCCGGTGCCGATTGGCATGGTGCTCTTATTGACGACGATCAGGCTGCGGTCTGCTGGTGTATGTGAGCCGAGGCTATGCGCGGCGGCTTTGACCTGACTCATGTCCGCTTCGCCTTCGATGCCCGAAGGGGTGCCGACGCAGACGAATGCAAACTGGGCTGACTGCAGCCCCTCGTCGTAGTCGAGTGAGAACTTCAAGCGGCCCGCTTTGATGTTTTGGACGACGATCTCTTCCAAGCCCGGCTCGTAGATCGGCAGCTGGCCGCGCCCGAGCCGTTCTACTTTGCCTGGATCGATGTCGATCCCTACGACCTGGTTGCCCAGCTCCGCAAAGCAAGCGGCGGTTACCAGCCCAACGTAATTGGTTCCGATTACTGCGATGTTGGCCATTGGTGCGAAGTTTAACTCTTTGTTACGCTGAACTTCTGGGTGGCTGCCGGTTGAGAACCCGTTGCGGCCGATTTTCACCCCATTAACGAATACGGATCGGGGGAGCCCTGCGGGCCCCCCGCCCCCGTTCGTTGCTCCGCTCGCAAGCTCGCTGCGCACTCACTTCCGGGGCGACCCCCCGCTTAACGCTGCCGCGCGCGCGGCGAACCGCGCGACGACCTGAGCGGTCCTGCCCACAACAAAATAGGCGAACCGAGCGGCAGGGCCTTGCTGAGCGTCACGATCCGCCCGAACGCAACCGGGATCCCTGAGCGGCATGCCCTCACGAGGCGGCGACGCCAGACAACTTCAGAGCCACGGCACTGCAGGTCCTCTTGGCCGTCGCCGCGCGCGCGGCAGCGTTAAGCGGGGGGTCGCCCCGGAAGTGAGCGCGTAGTGAGCTTGCGAACGGAGCAGTGAACGGGGGCGGGGGGCCCGCAGGGCTCCCCCGATCCGTATTCTTCTTAGCCGGGCGCGAGCGCGGTTTGAACTCTCACGAGCCCTTCGTGGAGCTGGTCCATGCCCAGTGCATACGAGAATCGCACGAAGCCGGGCATGCCGAACGCCTCGCCCGGAACGGTTACCACCAGCGCGTCTTCCAGGAGGTACGCGGCCAGCTCGTTGGCGCTGTTGACCACCCGACCTTTGGGTCCGAGCGGGCGGCCGTACAGACCACGCACATCGGGGAAGACGTAGAACGCCCCCTCCGGCTCGGGACAGATCATGCCCTCTATAGCAGAAAGCCCGCTGACGATTGCGTCGCGCCGCTGGCGGAACGTGCCCACCATGGCGTCGACTTCGCGCTCCACGGTGGCGTCGCCTTGCAAAGCGAACACCGCCGCCTGCTGCGTAATCGACGACGGGTGACTCGTCAGGTGGCTTTGCAGCGCCGAGGCGGTATCCATCAGCGCCTGTGGGCCGACCAGCCAACCCAGCCGCCAGCCCGTCATCGCGTAGGCTTTCGAGACGCCGTCGACGATCAGCGACCGTTCGGCCAGGTGCGGCGCGGCGCGTAACCAGCGGCCGACAGGCACGTAGCTGATGCGGGCATAGATCTCGTCGACGATGACGGCGACATCGGTGCCAGCCAGCACATCGCCCAGAGCGGCGAGCTCGCTATCGCTGTAGACGGCCCCGGTCGGGTTGTTCGGGGTACACAGGATCAAGACGCGCGACCGCGGTGTGAGGTGGAGTCGCAGGTCGTCGGGAGTCAGCTTCCAGTTGGGTGGCGAGCTGTCGATCGGGACGATGACGCCGCCAGCGAGCTTGGCTTGCTCAGCGTAGCTGACCCAGTACGGGGCTGGCATGAGCACTTCATCGCCCGGGTCGCACAACACCTGCATCGCGATGTACAGCGCTTCTTTGGCGCCGCTGGTCGCGATCACCTGCGTCCAGGTGTATGGCACACCCGTCATTTCGGTGGTCCGTTCGGCGATCAGCTTGCGCAGCTCGGGGTCGCCACTGACCGTGGTGTAGTGCGTCGCGTTGGCGGTCAACGCCCGCGATGCGGCGTCCTTGACCGGCTCCGGCGTGGGAAAGTCCGGCTCGCCGACGCCGAACGAGATGATCGGCTGGCCGGCAGCTTTCAGCGCTTTCGCTTTGGCATCGAGCGCCATCGAAGCAGATGGCGCAATAGCGCGCGCGCGGGCGCTGGCCTCAAAGGTTCGTCCTGATGCGATGCCCATCAAGCGACGTCGAGAACCACGAGGTGTTCGGGACCGCTCGGAGTCTCGGCGGTCACCTCCTCGTTCTTTTTGCGGCCGACCAGCGCGCGCCCGATGGGCGACTCCTCCGAGATGCGCCCACGGCGTGGATCGGCTTCCGCGGGTGAAACCAGCATGTACGAGGCTTCCTCGCCATCGGCATGCCGAATCTTGATTTTGGTACCAAGCCGGATGATGCCGTCGCGTGACGGACCTTCTTCGATGGGCTCAGCCGCCGCCAGCAGCGAGCGCAGCTCGCCGATACGGCTCTCAAGCAGGCCCAACGCGTCCATCGCGTCGCGGAGGTCGAGGTTTTCGGCCGGATCGTTGCCGCCGGCGCGGGCATCGCCAAGACGCGCCGACACGACGGGAAGCTCCGCCTCGAGGCGCGCCAGCTCCGCTTCCAGCTCGCGCCGACCCTCTGCAGTTAGACGCACTGTCAGTCGTGCCACGGGGCTAGGATGCTACTCCCTCCGCGCCGTGCGCGGCTAGTTTGATGCGGGACTGCAATTAACGGCACGGAACGTGCCAAACGGCGAGCGTGCTCGGCAACCAGACCACCGTCGTTTCGATGGAGGGGGTCAGTCGGCGCTACGGCGACGTCGACGCCCTGGAGAACGTCACGCTCCGTGTGCCGGCGGGCGAAATTCTGGGGGTCATCGGTCCGAGCGGATCGGGCAAGACCACCATGATCCGGTTGTTGACCGGCACGCTGGAGCCCACCGCCGGCAAGCTGATTGTCCTCGGGCAGGTGCCACGCAAATTCACCCGCCACGCGCGTGAGCGGATTGGCTATATGCCGCAGCACTTCGTCCTGTACGAGGAGCTGACGGCAGCTGAGAACGTCTCGTTCGTGGCGTCGTTGTTCGGCCTGTTGTGGCCCAAGCGCGGTCGCCGCGTAAATGAAGTCCTCAAGCTGGTCGACCTGTGGGAAGCCCGCGGCCGGCGGGCGCGGCAGCTCTCCGGTGGCATGCAGCGGCGGCTGGAGCTAGCCTGCGCACTCGTCCACGAGCCGACGCTGCTGTTCGTCGATGAGCCAACTGCCGGACTGGATCCGATGCTGCGCCAGACGGTATGGGCAGAGTTCCGCCGCCTCCGCGAAAACGGTCGCACACTCGTCGTCACGACACAGTACGTCGGTGAAGCGGAGTACTGCGACACGGTGGCAGTTCTGTCACGCGGACGCCTGATCGCACTCGCTTCACCGGACGAGCTGCGACGCATGGCGCTCGGCGGCGAAGTGTTGGAGATCGTGACCGCGCAAGCATTCGATCCAGTGGTGCTCGAAGGAACCCCCGGTGTACGCGCCGTCAAACCGACCGCTCCCCGCACGTTCCTGGTCATCGCCGATGATGCTGGCGAAGCAACACCGCGCGTGCTGCACCAGATTGGGCAGGCCGGAGTCGAAGTCGTGTCGAGCACCGAGTATCGGCCGTCATTCGACGAAGTGTTTGCCGCCCTGGTTGCGCAGGATGAAGCTGCCACGCAGCACGCCGATATCGAGCGAGAGGAGGCCGACCGTGAACGCACTGGTGGAGGTGTGGCTCGGGCTGCTTAAGAGCTGGACCCGAACGACCTCCTTCATTGGGAAGGAAGTCATCGAAGTGGTCCGCCGACCGGGTGCGCTGTTCAGTCTGATTTTCGGCCCATTTCTGATTATGGGGCTGTTCGGGATCGGCTACAGCGGCCAGTATCGCCCGTTGAACAGCGTGCTGGTCATACCAGCCGGGGCGGACCTGCCGAACGATGTCGCGTTCTATCAGCAATACGTCGGCGACTCCGTCAAGATCGTCGAGATCACCGCGGATGTTGAAGCGGCGCGGGCACAATTGCATAAACAGGAGATCGACCTGGTCGTCATTGCGCCACAAAATGTCGAACAGAATTTCCTCAGCGGCCAGCAATCGGCAATCGGCATCGAATACAACGAGCTGGATCCGGTGCGGGACAACTACGCCCGCTTCGTCGCATACCGCCAGGTCCAGGAGCTCAACCGAGCCATTATTGAACAAGCCGCCAGCACCGGTTTGCAGTACGTCGTCCAGACCACCGGTGCACAACCGCCGGTGACGATCCCGCCGCAAGTGATCGCCGCGCCCACCCGGGCGGAGCCGCGCAATATCGCGCCGCTCAGTCCCAACGTCGTCGCGTATTTCGCACCAGCGGTTCTGGCGCTCGTGCTGCAGCACATGGGCGTGACGTTGACGGCCCTGTCACTCGTCCGCGAGCGGTTGAGTGGAGCGATGGATATCTTCCGCGTTGCGCCGGTCCGCTCACTTGAAATCCTGATTGGCAAATACCTGGCGTACGCGTTCTTCAATCTGTCCATTGCCGCGGCAGTGCTGTTCTTGCTGGTCGGCGTCTTGAAGGTGCCGATGCTCAGTGCGCCTGGCGACGTGGCGTACGTGGTCGTCTTGCTCAGCTTCGCGTCACTGGGGCTCGGGCTCCTGATCTCGACAATTGTCGACTCGGAACGACAGGCCGTACAACTCTCGATGCTGGTACTGCTGGCGTCGGTGTTCTTCAGCGGCTTCGTCTTGCCGCTCGATCAGTTCATCACGCCGTTGCGCATCGCCGCCTACAGCCTGCCGGTGACGCACGGCATCCAGCTCTTACAGGACCTGATGCTGCGCGGCGGCACAAATCAGGGCTGGGAGCTCCTGGTCCTCGGTGGCATAGGCGTGGTGTTGTTTGGCCTGACGTCGCTTACGGTTCGCCACAACCTCCGCTCTGCGACGTAACTCTCAGACCGGCGACGGCAGCCAGCCGCCGACGATGAGAAAAGAGGCTAGCGCCTCCGCG
>DASYKL010000481.1:0-3573 GCA_035995405.1 Chloroflexota bacterium | reverse complement strand
GTCTGGATTAACCACGTTGCCGTGGCTCTTGGACATGCGTTTACCGTCAGGCCCCAGGACTTCGCCCTGATTGAAGAGGCGCTTGAATGGTTCCCGGAAATTGATGAGGCCCAGATCCTTCAGCACCCGCGTGAAGAAGCGGCTGTAGAGCAGGTGCATCACGGCGTGCTCGGCGCCCCCCATGTACTGGTCCACTGGCAGCCAGTACTTGACGTTGTCCCGCTCGAACGGAGCATCGTCCACGCCCGGCGAGGTGTACCTCAGGAAGTACCACGACGAATCCATAAACGTGTCCATCGTGTCAGTCTCACGGCGCGCCGGTCCGCCGCACAGTGGACAGGTGGTGTTGACGAATGTGGCGCTGGTCGCCAGGGGGTTGCCTTCGGCTTCGGCGCCCTGAAACTCGACGTCCTCAGGTAACCGCACGGGCAGTTGGTCGTCAGGCACGGGCACCACGCCGTCGATCGGGCAATACACAATCGGAATCGGCGTGCCCCAGTAGCGCTGGCGAGAGACCAGCCAGTCCCGCATGCGGTAGTTCACTCGCCGTCGACCGATGCCGCGCTCCTCGAACCAGTCGGCGATGCGGTCCCAGGCCTGGTCATTCGCCAGCCCGTTGAACTGGCCCGAGTTGACCATCACGCCAGGGTCCGTGTACGCCGTGTTACCTGGTAGTCCCTCAGCTGTGACCGTGTCTGGCGCGTCGGGCGGTCGGACTACCACGCGGATCGGTAGCTCGAAGCGTCGCGCAAAGTCCAGGTCGCGCTCGTCCGATGCCGGTACGGCCATGATGGCGCCAGTGCCGTATTGGGCCAGCACGTAGTCCGCAATCCAGATCGGCAGGCGCTCGCCATTGGCCGGGTTGATGGCGAAGGCGCCAATTGGTACGCCCGTCTTTTCGCGCTCCGTCGACATGCGCTCGATGTCGGTCTCGCGGCGCGACCGCTCGATGTATGCATCGGCTTCGGCCTTTCGCTCGGGTGAAGTCAGCAGTGGCACGAGCGGGTGCTCGGGCGCCAGCACCACGTACGTCATCCCGAAGACGGTGTCGACGCGCGTCGTGAAGACACTGATTCTCACATCGTCGTGACCTTCAACCGGCAAGTCGAATTCGACACCTTCAGAGCGACCGATCCAGTTCGTCTGCATCGACACGATCCGATCGGGCCAATCGATCTCTGAGAAGTCGAGCAAATCGTCGGCGTACTTCGTGATGCGAAAGAACCACTGCTCCAGATCGCGCTTCGACACGGGCGCTTCGCAGCGCCAGCAGCGGCCGTTATGCACCTGCTCATTGGCCAGCACGCCATGATTCGGGCACCAGTTGACGGGTGCTTTCTGGCGGTAGGCCAGGCCGTGCTTGAAGAACTGCAGGAACAGCCACTGGTTCCACTTGTAGTACTCCGGCAGGCAGGTCGCTAATTCTTTGGACCAGTCGTAGGAGCCACCCATGGTGCGCCACTGACGCTCCATGCGGCGAATGTTCTCCATGGTCCAGGTGAATGGATGCGCACCGCTTTTGATGGCCGCGCCCTCGGCGGGCAGGCCGAACGCATCAAAGCCGGGCGGGAACAGTGTGTTGAAACCCTGCATGCGCTTGTAGCGCGCATGAATGTCGGCCAGTGCGAAGTTCCACCAGTGGCCCAGATGCAGGTCGCCGCTGGTGTACGGGAACATCACCAGTGCGTAGTGCTTGGGGCGTGAAGGATCAGGCGCCGCCTCATACAGACGATCGGCTTCCCAGCGCGTCTGCCACTTCGGCTCGATCGACCGGTGATCGAAACCGCGCGGGCGGCTGGGTGCAGGACGCGAGCCGGGCTCGATTGCGCGGGCCATAATCAAGCAATTGTATGGAACGGCGCGTTGTCTACGATTCAGATACGGTTCAACCTGGTCGGTGCCCGACCTGCGGCAAGCGGTTGGACCGTTGTAGCTGCGCCCAGACTCGCGCGCCGCGGCCAGGAAAGCCGGAGCCCAGGACGCCCAGCGTGCCGCGAGACGGGGTCGTCCGGCTGCTGCGCGACCGCAAGAGTCGCGGCGGCAAGACCGTCACACTGATTGCCGGTCTGACGGGTTCGCCGTCTGTGCTGGCTGATCTGGCCAGCGACCTGAAGCGTCTCTGCGGGACCGGCGGCACCTTGCGCGGCGACGTGCTGGAGATGCAGGGCGATTTTCGAGATCGCCTCAAAACCGAATTGGAAAAACGCGGCTATACGGTCAAAATAGCGGGCGGCTAGTCTCATGACGGCGACCCCCGATCCTCCCGCGGTCCAGGTGTATGCCCTGGGGGGCTTTCGTGTGCTCGTCCGCGGGCGCCTCGTGGAGGATCAGGCCTGGCGCCGGAAGAGCGCCCGCCAGCTGTTCAAGCACTTGCTCACGCGGCCGAGCCGGCGCATGACCCGTGACGAGATGATCGAGCAGCTGTGGCCAGAGTCGGAGACCGAGGCCGCGGCGACAAATGTTCGCTCGACGCTGCATGCCTTGCGGCGCGTCCTGGAACCTGCCGACGCCCCATCTCCCACGCCTGTTGGCATCGTCTTCAGCGACCGCGACAGCGTCTGGCTGCGTACCGATGTGGAGTTGTGGCTCGACGCGGACGCGTTCGATCGGACGCTGGAACAGGCGCGCCAGACCAACGATCCCCAGCCGCTGCTCGAGCAGGCTGGCGCGCTGTACATCGGCGACTACCTGCCCGATGACCTGTATGAGGATGAGATCATCCAGCGGCGCGAAGCTTTGCGGCGGAGCTGGACGAATCTGCAGTTCGAGCGGGCCAAGCGCAACGTCGAGGGCGGCCGCCCTGAAGCGGCCGTTGCCAGCCTGCAGCGCTTGCTCCGCGCTGACCGATGCGACGAACGCGCCGCGCAAGAGCTGATGGTGGTCCTCCTGCAACTGCGACGCAGGGCCGAAGCTTTGCGCGTCTACCAGCAGCTGGAGCAAGGGCTACGAGAGGATCTCGGCGTTCTGCCGGCTGAGCGAACGCACGACCTGCAGCGACAGGCGGCCGCCACTCATACCGCTGCGGGGCCGCAGTCGGGCAAGGTCTTTCATTGCGCCTACACGTTCCCCCGCCCGCACCAGATCATCGGTCGCGACACCGACCTGGCCAGACTGCAGACGCTGCTCGATCGTGGGCGAACCAGCGGTCAGGCTGTGCTCATCAGCGCCCCGGCCGGAACAGGCAAGAGCGCGCTCGCCGGTCGGCTCGTCGACGCGGCGCGGCGGTCAGGGGTGCTGTGTCTTGCTGGCGCGGCCTACAACGAACACTCGGCCGTACCGCTCGCCGCCTTCCAGGAGGCGTTTACCGACTACGTTCTGGCCGCCTCATCGAATCCGCTCGATACGGCGATTGCCAGTGCCGCCTCCGAATTGATCGCTGCGGTTCGCGAGCTACGCCTGCACGCCGCCGTGGTCGGCGCGTCGCGGACAGATGCTTCGGCAGAACGCTCGCGCATCTTCACTGCGCTGCTGACGCTGCTGCGTATCCTGGCCGACCGGTCCCCGGTGCTGTTGTGTCTGGAAGACCTGCATGCGGCGGATGAAGCGACGCTGCACCTGCTCCATTACTTGATT
>DASYKL010000480.1:0-2401 GCA_035995405.1 Chloroflexota bacterium | reverse complement strand
CCTTCTTGACGGGCGTTTTGCGCTCACCCTGGCCAAGGGCGGTGAGAAGTTGGCGTGTATAGTCCGGGGCGATCCGACGTTTCGCGGCCGCCTCCAGTAGTTCCGCCATGGGCGGACCTTCGTCCACAAAAACGCGCACGTAGCCCTCCAGCTCAGCCAGCGTCAGCGCACGTTCCAAGGCCACAAGCGCCGCCGGGATGTCGCCGCGCACCTGCTGCGCGCGCGCCTGCAGCACCAGGATTTCGATAGTGCTGCCCATCCGGCCGCCGGTTTCTGCAGCCTCCAACAGGCGCCCCAGCAGTCCCAGGGCTTTTTCAGCAGCACCCGAGCGCTGCACCAGGAGCATTCTGGCGAGAGTGATGTGCTCGAACTCGCGTACATAACTGAGCTCATCCTCGGCGGACAGGCCACGCTCACGAGCCCAGACGAGGGCTTCGCTCGCCCGTCCATGAGCGACCCACACCCGTGCTTTCAATGCCGAAACAGGGCGCACATTCGGCGAGAAATCACTGACGTACAGGCGCTCAGCTTCGGCGAGCAGGTCGAGTGCGCCGTCGGGGTCGCCCTGGGCGTCACGGATGGCAGCCATCGCGACCGACCAACGCGACGCGTTCGGCGGGAACCCAGTGCGCTCGCCGAGCGCCGTGCTGGTCGACAGGTGTTGCGTGGCGGCAAGTAGATCGCCATGCTCACGTTCGAGCTCGCTCAGGCCGACGTACAGGTCCGCCGTGCCGCGTGGTGCCGGCTCGCCTTGCGCCGCCGCGAGCTGAAGGGCGTGCTCATACATGCGCATTGCCTCACGGAGACGACCCTGCGCAATCCGTATGTCCGCCTGGGTAATTGCGCCCGTGATGGCGTCGGAGATGTGTCCGGCCCGCAGCACATCCGCCATGCCAGCGGCATACGTCCGGAGCGCCACCTCGAGATCCCCGCTCGCCCAGGCCGCGAGCCCGAGGAGCCCCGCGGCTCCTCCTCGTCCGAGCAGGTCGTCTTCGGGGACCAGGTCAAGTGCCCGCTGCGCGTATTTCCTGGTGTTCGGTAGATCGTCCGAAACCAGGGCGAGGCCGGCACGCCACACGGCGATCGAACCGGGCAGACGGCGGAATTCCTCTTCGTTCACGACCACCATCGCAGGCGCGGACGCGTGCGCGCGAGGTGGCTCCAGCCACCGTTCAGCGGCCTGCAGGCGGGCCTCGACGCCTTCGAGCTGGCCCGTGCTGAGCAGTGCCCCGCCAAAGAACGCGCTCAGCACTGGCCTGACGGAGAGCAGGTCGTTGGGCAGCGCCGCAAGCCACTTCAGCATCGTGGCCTCCTGCCTCCTCCGGCGCAGGTCTGGCACGGCCTGCTCGATCAGGTCCGCCGCTCTGGGAAAATCCTCGGCGGCCAGCGCGTGGCGGATCGCTTCGGATCGCTCGCCGTTCTGCTCGTACCAATCACTGGCACGTCCGTGCAGGTCGGTGATGACTTCGGGCTGCTCCGCCATCAAGTGCGTACGCAGCACGTCTGCGAACAGATGGTGGTAGCGATACCAACGACGTCGGTCATCAAGCGGGACGACAAAGAGGTTCGCCCTGTCGAGCGCCTCGAGCGTGGCCTTGCCACCGTTCTGACCGGTGACGGCATCGCACAATGGCCCGCTCAGCCGGTCCAGGATCGAGGTCTGCAGCAGAAAGCGTCGGATACCTTCCGTCTGCCGCTGCAAAACCTCTTCCACCAGGTAATCGACGATGTAGCGGTCATCCCCGGCGAATCCCGCGACAAACACGGCGGTGTCCTGTCGGCCCTGCATTGAGAGTCCGGCCAACTGGAGCGCCGCGATCCAGCCTTCGGTGCGTCCTTCGAGCGCGGCCACATCGCGGAATTCGAGATGCAGATCCATCACCTCGTTGAGGTGGGCCGCGGCTTCGTCGGTGGTGAACCGCAGGTCGGCGGCACGGACCTCGACGAGCTCGCCACGTGCACGCAGACGAGCCAGTGGCAATGGCGGATCGGCACGACTGCCGATCACCAGGTGCAGCTGCGGTGGCAGATGGTCGAGCAGAAAGACCATGCCAGTGTGAATGTCGTGAGCGTCGATAACGTGGTAGTCGTCAAGGACCAGCACGACATCCGTCGACATGCCGTTGAGCTCGTTAAGCACGGATGCCAGCACCGATTCGATCATCGCAGGCTGCGGCGACTCCAAAAGGGAGAGAGCTCTCGCGCCGACGCCGGGGGCCACTGTCTGCAGCGCGGCAATGACGTACGTCCAAAAGGACGGCGGATGGTTATCGCTGTGGTCGAGCGAGAGCCACGCACCGAGCGGGACATCGGCATCCGCGGCACCTAGCCACTCGGCCAGCAGCGTGGTCTTGCCGAAACCCGCCGGCGCCGAAACGAGCGTCAATTTCGACGTCGCCCC